>NZ_BCAZ01000055.1:0-39190 GCF_001320205.1 Pseudomonas sp. NBRC 111123 | reverse complement strand
GCCGCCCGGCAATTGCCGCTTTCGCTTCGCCAGGCGGAAGCACTTTGCCGCTTTTCTGGCATCGCGCCATCAGTCACCCGCGTCGCAGCCCAGTGTTTCCGGGGTTTGAGGATTCTGGCACAGCCCTTGCTATACCTTGCTCAACGAAATTCCGGCCAACCTTCGAAGGTTTCCCCGACATGAGCATCAGTTTCGACAAGGCGCTTGGCATTCACGAAAAGGCATTGGGCTTCCGCGCCCAGCGCGCCGAAGTGCTGGCCAACAACATCGCCAACGCCGACACGCCCAACTACAAGGCGCGTGACATGGACTTCTCTTCGGTGCTCGCCGCCGAGAGCCAGAAGCAGCAAGGCGGCCGCTTCGCCATGGACCGCACCAACAGCCGCCACATCGAGGCCGAAGGCCTGGCGATGGCTGATGACACGGTGCAATACCGCGTGCCAACCCAGCCGTCGATCGACCAGAACACGGTGGACGCCCAGATCGAGCAGTCGAACTACACCGAGAACGCCATCGGCTTCCAGGCCAGCTTCACCTTGCTCAACAGTAAATTCAAAGGGCTGGTTTCGGCCCTGCGCGGAGAGTAATTCATGTCCCTTTCCAGTGTTTTCAACATCGCCGGCAGCGGCATGAGCGCGCAGAACACCCGCCTCAACACCGTCGCCTCGAACATCGCCAACGCCGAGACCGTGTCGTCGAGCATCGACCAGACCTACCGTGCGCGCCACCCGGTGTTTGCCACCACCTTCCAGAACGCGCAAAGCGGCGTCAGCCAGTCGCTGTTCGAGGACCAGGGCGAAGCGGGGCAGGGTGTGCAGGTCAAGGGTATCGTCGAAGACCAGAGCAACCTGGAAGCGCGCTACGAGCCGAACCACCCGGCGGCGAACAAGGACGGCTACGTCTACTACCCGAACGTCAACGTGGTCGAGGAGATGGCTGACATGATCTCTGCCAGCCGTGCGTTCCAGACCAACGCCGAGCTGATGAACACCGCCAAGAACATGATGCAGAAAGTACTGACCCTGGGTCAGTGATAAGGAATCCAGACCATGGCAGTCGATAGCAGCAGCGGTGTGAACCTCAACGACGTCATCGCGGCGTCCGGTGTCAGCTCCAGCACCAAGAAAACCTCCACGACCAGTTCCGCGACCGGTGGTCAGGCCCTGGGCAAGGATGCGTTCCTGCAGTTGCTGGTCACCCAGATGCAGAACCAGAACCCGCTGGATCCGCAGGACAACAGCGAATTCGTCGCCCAGCTGGCGCAGTTCAGCAGCCTTGAAGGCATTACTTCGCTGAACGAGTCGGTCAGTGCGATCACCAGTGCCATGGCCTCGTCGCAGGCGCTGCAGGCATCTTCGCTGGTGGGTCGTTCGGTGATCGTGCAGAACGACAAGGCGATCGTCGATACCGCTGACAGCTTCAATGCACAGTTTGTAGTGCCGCAGGCCATCAGCGAAGCGAAGGTCACCATCACCGACAAGGATGGCAACACCGTCAAGACCATCGAGCTGGGCGAGCAGAAGGCCGGTTACGGCGACTTCATCTGGGATGGCACCAATAACAAGGGCGAGAAAGTCGACCCGGGTACCTACACCTTCACTGCCACCACCACGGTGGACGGCAAGGCGGTGCAGATGAATACCTTGCTGCCAGCCAAGGTCACCAGTGTCAGCTTCAACACCACTGGCGAGATGGTGCTGAACCTGGCGGGCGTGGGCAAGGTTTCCCTGTCCGACGTACAAACCATCGGTATCTAAGGCCGACAGAACGGCAAAAAGGAGCAACAGCATGTCTTTCAATATCGGCCTTAGCGGTCTGTACGCAGCCAACAAGCAGCTGGACGTTACCGGCAACAACATTGCCAACGTCAACACCACTGGCTTCAAATCCTCGCGCGCCGAATTCGCCGACGTGTACGCCGGCGCCAACCGCCTGGGCGTGGGCAAGAACCAGGTCGGCAACGGTGTGCGCCTGGCGGCGATTTCCCAGCAGTTCAGCCAGGGTGACGTCAACAACACCGGCAATGTGCTGGACATGGGTATCCAGGGCCAGGGCTTCTTCGTGCTGTCCGACAACGGTGCGCGCGTGTACACCCGTGCCGGCGCCTTCCAGAACAGCAAGGACAACTACGTGGTCACCTCGGACGGTTTGCGTCTGCAGGGCTATGCCGCTGACGAGAACGGCAACATCAAGCGCGGCGTGCTGACCGACCTGAAGATCGATACCTCGTCGCTTGCGCCAAAGGCCACTACCCTGATCGACCAGGGCATCAACCTGAACTCCGAAGCGACCATCATCCCGCTGCCAGGAGCCACCCCTGCCGGCCCAACGTTCGACCCGGCGGATGACACCACCTACACCAAGTCTTTCCCGACCAAGGTGTACGACAGTCAGGGTAACGAGCACACCATGGAGCAGTTCTACCGCAAGACCGGTACGAACCAGTGGACCATGTACACCCTGGTAGACGGTCGCAACCCGATGGACCCGACTTCCACTGCGCCGCTGGAAGCGACCATGTCCTTCAACTCCGACGGTAGCGTGGCGTCCATGGCCACCGACCCGGCCAGCATTCCGCCGGGTGCTCCGGCCAACGCCGAGTGGGCGGTGACCAACAACACCTTTACCCTCAAGGGCTGGATCCCGGCCGCCAAGGACGCAGCAGGCAACTGGGCCTCCAACGGTTCGGCGGAGAACGCCAACGGCATGCGCCTGTCGATGAACAGCACCAGCTCGTACAACACCGAGACCGCGCGCATGTCGCAGTCCCAGGATGGTTATGCCACCGGTATCCTGTCGAGCCTGTCGATCGACTCCACCGGCGTGATGTTCGCCAGCTTCAGCAACCAGCAGTCTCGCGCCATCGGCCAGGTGGCCCTGGCCAGCTTTGCCAACGAGCAGGGGCTGCAGCAAATTGGCGGCACGCGCTGGACCGAAACCTATTCTTCGGGCATTCCCGGCATCGACTCGCCGAAGACCGGCACCCTGGGCAGCGTCGAGTCCAACTCGCTGGAAGCTTCGAACGTCAACCTGACCCAGGAGCTGGTCGAGCTGATCAAGGCGCAGAGCAACTACCAGGCGAACGCCAAGACCATCTCCACCGAAAGCACCATCATGCAGACCATCATCCAGATGACCTGATGGTCGCTGGGTAGGGGGCTGCTGCGCTGCCCTTTCGCGACACAAGGCCGCTCCCACAGGATTACGCAGTGCCTGGCAGGAGCGGCCTTGTGTCGCGAAAGGGGCGCAAAGCGCTCCCGGCGACCTGGAGGAAGCATGCACAAACTGGTCATCACGCTGATCGCCGCTTTCTGCCTGTACCAGGCCCAGGCCGGCACCGCGCCCTGGTGGCGCTGGGAAAGCCAGGCGGATGGCCGGCTGGTGTGCTCGCAGTGGTCGCCGGGTGATGGCTGGAGGAAATTCGCCGGCCCTTACAGCAATGGCGGTTGCCGCGAGCCCTGATTCACCTGTACCGGCCTCTTCGCGGCTTGCCCGCGAAGAGGCCGGTACAGGTTTGCCGCTATCGGCAACCCGGCGCCGGATATCCGGCGGCACGCTAATCGCAAAACCCCGAAAAGGCCCGTATTCACGGGCTTTTTCGTGAATTCAAAAAGTTGGTTCGGAACTTGCTTTAGAGCCTGCACAGCAGCGGCGAGCGGCAAACGATCGTCAGTGCAGCGGAGGATGACTGTGGACAAGATGCTTTACGTGGCCATGACCGGCGCCAGCCAGAACGCGCTGGCGCAGAAGGCCCACGCCAACAACCTGGCGAACGTTTCCACCAATGGCTTTCAGCGCGACCTGGAGCAGGCTCGCTCGATGCCGGTGTTCGGTGACAGCTTTCCGTCGCGGGCATTTGCCATGACCGAACGCCCGGCCACCGACTTCAGCGAAGGGCCGATGGTCGAGACCGGGCGTGACTTGGACGTGGCCGTGGCCGGGCAGGGCTTCATCGCCGTGCAGGCGCCGGATGGCAGCGAAGCCTACGTGCGCACCGGCAGCCTGAACATCGATGCCCTTGGCGTGCTGCGCGCCGGCAACGGCATGCCGGTCATCGGCAACGGTGGCCCGATTGCCATTCCGCCAGAGCAGAAGGTCGAGGTCGGTGCCGACGGCACCCTCAGCATCCGCTCGATGGGCGAAGACCCGCGGGTGATGGCCGAGGTCGACCGCATCAAGCTGGTCAACCCGGACATCAAGAGCATGACCAAGGGCCTGGACGGGCTGATCCACACACAGAACGGCCAACCGGCTGCCGCCGACGTCAATGTGCGTGTGGTATCGGGCTTCCTCGAAGGCAGCAACGTCAACGCCGTGGAAGAAATGACCTCGGTGCTGGCGCTGTCCCGCCAGTTCGAGCTGCACGTGAAAATGATGAACGCGGCCAAGGAAGGCGATGAAGCCATGGCGCGTGTTTTGCAAATCGGCTAACCAACTTTGAACGGGTGCCGTAAAACAGGCGCACGAGGAGAATACTGATGCTTCCGGCTCTTTGGGTCGCTAAAACCGGCCTGTCCGCCCAGGACACCAACCTGACCGTCATTTCCAACAACCTGGCCAACGTCTCGACCACCGGTTTCAAGCGTGACCGCGCCGAGTTCGCCGACCTGCTGTACCAGATCAAGCGTCAGCCAGGCGCGCAGTCGACCCAGGACAGCGAGCTGCCATCGGGCCTGCAAGTCGGTACCGGTGTGCGCATTGTCGGCACCCAGAAGAACTTCCAGACCGGCAGCCTGCAGACCACCGAAAACCCGCTGGACATGGCGGTCAACGGTCGTGGCTTCTTCCAGGTGCTGCAGCCGGACGGCACCGTTTCGTACACCCGTGACGGTACCTTCCACCTGAACTCCGATGGCCAGATCGTCACCGCCCAGGGCTTTGCCCTGGAGCCTGCGATCGTGGTGCCGAACGACGCCCAGACCTTCACTGTCGGCCAGGACGGCACCGTGTCGATCACCACCGCCGGCAACCCGGCTGCCCAAGTCATCGGCAACCTGCAGACCGCCGACTTCATCAACCCGGCCGGCCTGCAGGCGATTGGTGACAACCTGTTCCTGGAAACCGCTGCCAGTGGCGCGCCACAGGTCGGTACCCCTGGCCTGAACGGCTTCGGCACCACCCTGCAGCAGACCCTGGAAAACTCCAACGTCAGCACCGTGGAAGAGCTGGTGAACATGATCACCACCCAGCGCGCCTACGAGATGAACTCCAAGGTCATCTCCACCGCCGACCAGATGCTGTCGTTCGTCACTCAGCAGCTCTAAAGCCCGGCAGTTGCAAGCCCTGGTCCAGGTTCTACTCCCGTTACACCGTGAGGTAAGTGTCATGAAGCGTCTGTTGTCTGTGTTCGCCCTGGGGGGGGCGGTTGTGTTGGCAGGTTGCGTCGCGCCGACGCCGAAGCCGAACGACCCGTACTATGCGCCGGTTCTGCCGCGCACCCCGCTGCCGGCCGCAGCCAACAACGGTTCGATCTACCAGGCCGGTTTCGAGCAGGGCCTGTACACCGACCGCAAAGCGTTCCGCGTGGGTGACATCATCACCATCACCCTCAACGAACGCACCTCGGCGAGCAAGAACGCAGGCTCGCAGATCCAGAAGAACAGCAAGGCTGACATCGGCCTGACTTCGCTGTTTGGCTCCAACCCGAACACCAACAACCCGTTTGGCAGCGGCGACCTGTCGCTGGAAGCGGGTTACAGCGGTGACCGCACCACCAAGGGCGACAGCAAGGCCACCCAGGGCAACACCCTGACCGGCTCGATCACCGTTACTGTCGCCGAGGTGCTGCCCAACGGCATCATCGCCGTGCGCGGCGAGAAGTGGATGACCCTGAACACCGGTGAAGAACTGGTGCGTATCGCCGGCCTGATCCGCGCCGACGACATCGCCACCGACAACACTGTGCCGTCCACCCGCGTGGCCGATGCGCGCATCACCTATTCGGGCACCGGTTCGTTCGCCGATGCCAGCCAGCCCGGCTGGCTGGACCGCTTCTTCATGAGCCCGCTTTGGCCCTTCTGAGTACGGATGAACATGTTCAACGTTAGGCAGCTGATTGCCGCGACCCTGCTCCTGTCCTGCGCGTTCGGTGCCCACGCCGAGCGCCTGAAGGACATTGCCAGCATCTCTGGTGTGCGTTCCAACCAGTTGATCGGCTATGGCCTGGTGGTGGGGCTCAACGGTACGGGTGACCAGACCACCCAGACGCCGTTCACCCTGCAGACCTTCAACAACATGCTGTCGCAGTTCGGCATCAAGGTGCCGCCAGGCTCCGGCAACGTGCAGCTGAAGAACGTCGCCGCGGTATCGGTGCATGCCGACCTGCCGGCGTTCGCCAAGCCGGGCCAGGTGGTGGACATCACCGTTTCGTCGATCGGCAACTCCAAGAGCCTGCGCGGCGGCAGCCTGCTGATGACCCCACTCAAGGGCATCGACGGCAACGTCTACGCCATCGCCCAGGGCAACCTGGTGGTCGGCGGCTTCGATGCCGAAGGTCGTGACGGCTCGAAGATCACCGTCAACGTTCCGTCGGCCGGCCGTATTCCTGGCGGTGCCTCGGTCGAGCGCGCCGTGCCGAGCGGCTTCAACCAGGGCAACAGCCTGACCCTTAACCTCAACCGCCCGGACTTCACCACGGCCAAGCGCATCGTAGACAAAGTCAACGACCTGCTCGGCCCTGGTGTGGCCCAGGCCGTGGACGGCGGCTCGGTGCGCGTCACCGCGCCGATGGACCCGAGCCAGCGCGTCGACTACCTGTCGATCCTCGAAAACCTCGAGATCGACCCGGGCCAGGCCGTGGCCAAGGTCATCATCAACTCGCGCACCGGCACCATCGTCATCGGCCAGAACGTCAAGGTCTCGCCGGCGGCGGTGACCCACGGCAGCCTGACCGTGACCATTACCGAAGACCCGATCGTCAGCCAGCCGGGGCCATTCTCCAATGGCCAGACGGCGGTGGTTCCGCGCTCGCGGGTCAATGCCGAACAGGAAGCCAAGCCGATGTTCAAATTCGGCCCGGGGACCACGCTGGATGAGATCGTCCGCGCGGTGAACCAGGTCGGCGCGGCACCGGGCGACCTGATGGCCATCCTTGAAGCATTGAAACAGGCCGGCGCCTTGCAGGCCGACCTGATCGTGATCTGAGGACGCCACGGATGAATTCGAAAAGCCTGGTCTCCAGTCACGCCGACAGCGGTGCCTACACCGACCTCAACCGCCTGAGCTCGCTCAAGCACGGTGATCGCGACAGTGACGCCAACGTGCGCAAGGTGGCCCAGGAGTTCGAGTCGCTGTTCATCAGCGAAATGCTCAAGGCCTCGCGCAAGGCCAGCGATGTGCTGGCCGACGACAACCCGATGAACTCCGAGACGGTCAAGCAGTACCGCGACATGTACGACCAGCAGCTGGCCGTGAGCATGTCCCGCGAAGGTGGCGGTATCGGCCTGCAGGACGTGCTGGTGCGCCAGCTGTCGAAGAACAAGAGCACCCCGGCCAACACCAGCCCGTTCCCGCGTGTCGATGGCGCCGCGCCGACGTTGTGGGGCAACAAGGTGGCCGACCCGGTGCATGCCACCCAGTCCACGGCCGCGCGCAACGACGTCGCTGCCCTCAATTCGCGGCGCCTGGCGCTGCCAGGCAAGCTGACCGACCGCCTGTTGGCCGGTATCGTGCCCTCGGCCACCAGCCCGGCCGCTGCCACCAATACCGCTGCCGTGCCCGCCCGTGACGGGCAGCAGTTGGCCAAGGCCATCGCCATCCCGGACAACGGCCTGCGCATCACCGGCCGCGCCGTGGCGCAGCCGCCGTTGGCGCCGAAGAAGGCCTTTGCCGACAGCGACGAATTCGTCGCCACCATGCTGCCGATGGCCGAGCAGGCCGCCAAGCGCATTGGTGTCGACCCGCGTTACCTGGTGGCTCAGGCCGCCCTGGAAACCGGCTGGGGCAAGTCGGTCATGCGCAACAGTGACGGTAGCAGCAGCCACAACCTGTTCGGCATCAAGGCCAGTGGCAACTGGGAAGGAGATTCGGCGCGGGCGATCACCAGCGAATTCCGTGACGGGCGGTTCGTCAAGGAGACGGCAGCGTTCCGTTCCTATGATTCGTACCAGGACAGTTTCCACGACCTGGTGAGCCTGCTGCAGAACAATTCGCGCTATCAAGATGCGGTGAAGTCGGCCGATAACCCAGAACAATTCGTGCGAGAACTGCAAAAGGCCGGGTACGCCACCGACCCGAACTACGCCAGCAAGATCTCGCAGATCGCAAGACAGATGAAGTCGTACGAGAGCTACGCAATGCTCGGTACCACAACGAAACTTTAAGGGTATGGAACCATGGCGAGTCTGATCAATATTGGCATGTCGGGACTGTCGGCCTCCCAGGCGGGCCTGCATACCACCGGCAACAACATCGCCAACGCCGATGTCGCCGGCTATTCCCGCCAGCAGAACGTCCAGCGAGCCAAGGGTTCGCTCCAGGAAGGCCAGGTATTCATGGGCACCGGCACCACCCTGGGCGATGTCCGTCGGGTGTACAACGCCTTCCTGGATGCTCAGTTGCAGACCGCCACCTCGCTCAACAGCGACAGCACCGCCTACCTGAACCAGGTCACGCCGCTCAACAACTTGCTGTCCGACAGCAACACCGGTATCACCGGCGCGCTGACCAACTTCTTCTCTGCCCTGCAAAGCGCCGCCAACAAGCCGACCGAGGATGCCTCGCGCCAGCTGTTGCTGAGTAATGCCCAGGCCCTGGCCAGCCGCTTCAACAGCCTTTCTGCCCAGTTCAAGGAGCAGAACAGCAACATCAACGGCAACCTCAGCTCGATGACCTCGCGGATCAACGAACTGACTTCCAACATTGCCCAATTGAACGATCAGATCTCCAGGGTCTCGGCAAACACAGGCCAGCCGAACGACCTGCTCGACCAGCGCAACGAGGCAGTGCGCCAGCTCAACGAGTTGGTGGGCGTGCAGACCGTCGAGCGTGACGGCAGCATCGACGTCTACCTGAAGAACGGCCAGTCGCTGGTGCTGGGCAAGACCACCAACAAGATGAGCGCCGAGCCAAGCGCCACCGACCCGACGCAGTTCTCGGTCAAGCTCGATCGTGGCAGCACCACCATGGATGTCACCAGCAGCATCAGCGGTGGCGAAATGGGCGGCCTGCTGCGCTACCGCAGCGAAACCCTGGCACCGGCGATGAACGAGTTGGGCCGTATCGCGCTGGTGGTGTCGCAGCAGATCAACTCGCAGCTCGGCCAGGGCATCGACAAGAATGGTGACTTCGGCGCGGCGCTGTTTGGTGACATCAACAGCGACAAGGCCATGTCCGCGCGCAGCACGCCCAAGGCCGGCAACACCGGCAGCGCCGCGCTGAACGTTGTCATCCGTGACACCGGCAAGCTGAGCACCAGTGACTACCAGGTGACCTTCGTCGGCCCGGGCGCAGACAAGTATCAGGTCAAGAAGCTGCCTGACGGCACCGACATGGGCACCTACAGCACCAATGACGACCCGGCGCCGGTGATCGACGGCTTCAGCCTCGACCTCAAGAGCGGTACCGCGGCGGTGGGCGACAGCTTCAAGATCACCCCGACCCGCAATGCTTCGGCGGAGATCGGCGTGGTGCTGACCGACGCCAAGCGCCTGGCGCTGGCCGCGCCGCTGACCGCCACCTCGGGCAGCGGCAATACCGGGACCGGTGTGATTACCCAGCCGGTGCTGACTTCGGTGCTGGATATCGCCGACCCGGCTCAGCGCCAGGAGCTGCAGACCGGCATCAAGTATTCCACGCCCGTGCGCCTGGTGTTCGGCAACGAAACCACCTCGCCGCAGAGCTACGAAGCCTTCGATGCCAAGGGCAACAGCATTGGCACCGGTACCTTCGTCCCGGGGCAGAGCAACACCCTGAAGTTCGATGTGCCGATGGTCGACTCCGCAGGCAACCCGATCAACGATGCCAATGGCAATCAGAAGTCATTCAGCTTCGAAATGGATGTCGCCGGCGCCCCCAAGGACGGCGACAGCTTCACCGTGTCGCTGACCGGCGCCGGTTCTTCGGACAACCGCAACGCGCTGTCCCTGCAAGAGCTGCAGACCAAGCAGACCATGGACATCGGTTCGACCAAGGGTATCAGCATCACCGATGCCTACGGCAAGCTGGTGGAAAACGTCGGGGCACAGGCCAAGCAGGGCCAGATGGACTCCCAGGCGACCGGCGTCATCCTGACCCAGGCAACCGGCGCCCGTGATTCGGTGTCGGGTGTGCAGCTGGATGAAGAAGCCGGCAACCTGGTCAAGTACCAGCAGTACTACACGGCCTCGTCGCAGATCATCAAGGCGGCGCAGGAAATCTTCAACACCCTGATCGCCGCGCTTTAAGGAGTCTTGACCCATGCGTATTTCCACGGCCCAGTTCTATGCGTCCAGCGCGGCAAACTACCAGCGCAACTATTCCAACGTGATCAAGACCAACGAGGAGGCCAGCTCCTTCGTGCGCGTCAACACCGCAGCCGATGACCCGGTGGGGGCAGCGCGCCTGCTGCAGCTGGGCAACCAGGCCGACATGCTGGCGCAGTACAAGACCAACGCCACCAACATCACCAACTCGCTGAACCAGACCGAGACCACGCTCAACTCGATCAACACCATCCTGACCCGGGTGAACGAGCTGGCGCTGGAGTCGGGCAACGCCGGCTATACCGACACCGAACGCAAGGCCAAGGCGGCCGAACTGGGCCAACTGGAAGACCAGCTGCTGAGCCTGATGAACAGCCGCGACGAGAACGGCCAGTACCTGTTCGCCGGGTCCAAGACCGACACCGCGCCGTTCGTGCGCAATGCCGATGGCACCTACACCTACCAGGGCGACCAGACCCAGCAAGAGCTGCAGGTCGGCGACATGCTCAAGATGGCCGGCAACAGCTCCGGTTACAGCGTGTTCGAGCAGGCCCTGAACACCAGCCGCACGTCCACCAGCATGACCGCGCCGGCAGTGGATGACGGCAGGGTGAAACTGTCCAATGGCCAGGTCTCGGGTAGCGTGACCTACAACGACCGCTTCAGAAGTGGCCAGCCGTACACCATCACCCTGCTCAGCAGCACCAAGTTCAGCATCACCGACAGCCAGGGCAACGACGTCACCGCCGAAGCCACCCAGGGTGGCAGCTTCGACCCGAACACCACAGGCGGCTCGATGGTCAGTTTCCGTGGCGTGGATCTGCGCCTGAACATCAACCTGCAGGATGGCGATGTCCCGGACACCGCCGTGGCAGGCCATACCTTCACCCTGCAGAGCAAGCCGGACACCATCACCGCCACCCGCAGCCCAGGCAACCCGTCGAGCGCCCAGGTGTCTTCGATCAACGTCACCGACCAGAACAAGTACAAGGCGATGTTCCCGAGCGGCGGTGCGGTGATCAAGTTCACCAGCGCCACCGACTTCGAGCTGTATGCCCAGCCGCTGACCGCCGACAGCCGGCCGGTGGCCAGTGGCACCATGGCGGGCAACGTCGCCTCGGCCGCGGGTGTGGACTTCACGTTCAGCAGCACCCCACCGCAGCAGTCTGGTGACCAGTACATGGTCAATGTCGACAACCACCAGACACAGAACGTCCTGGACAGCGTGGCCAAGCTGCGCACCGCCCTGAGTCAGCCGATCGACGGCGACAATGCGGCCTACCAGCAGCTGCGTGCCGACCTGGATTCGGCCATCGCCAACATTCAGAGCGGCCAGGACACGCTCAGCCGCGCCGTTACCGATATCGGTGCGCGGGGCAAGGCGCTGGAGATCCAGCAGAACACCAACGAAAGCCTGAGCATCGCCAACAGCACCACGCAGTCGTCGATCCGCGACTCCGACCCGGCCGAGGTGCTGATCCGCCTTACCCAGCAGAAGACCACGCTCGAAGCCTCCCAGCAGGCGTTTGCGCGAATCAGCCAGCTGAGCCTGTTCAACGCACTCTGAGTGCGCCTGTTGCCGTCCCCTTTCTCCTGACCGGAGGAGGGGGATGGTGCGTTGTTCCAACCTGGTAGCGACTGTTCTGAATTCTCCGCGGGCAGTCACCTGTCGAGAGATTTCCTCGTGAGCCAAGCCCCCCTAGTCAGCCTTGTCATCCCCGCCAGCAACCCTGAGTTCTTCCGTGCCGCCCTGGCCGGTGCCCTGGCGCAGGACTACGACAATCTCGAAGTCATCGTCTGCGACGACAGCCGGGGCTCGCAGATCGAGGCGGTGGTCGAGGAGCTGCGCAGCCTGGCCCGTCACCCGTTGATGTATGTGCGCAACCCGCAGCCGCTGGGCTTTGCCGGCAACCTGCAGCAGGGGCTTGAACGAAGCCAGGGGCACTACATCAAGTTCCTCTGCGACGATGACCGGCTGATGGCCGATTGCGTTTCCAGCCAGGTGCGGCTGTTCGAGGCCCATGGCGATGTCAGCCTGGTCGCGGCCAGGCGCCAGTTGGTGGATGCCGAGGACCACATCCTGCCGCAACGCCTTGAGACCAGCCCGGTCACCTTTGGCGATACCCTGTTCAACGGCGACGACTTGCTGGATTTCTTCGAGACCCGCCAGCTCAATTTCATCGGCGGGCTCAGCAGCGTGCTGCTGCGCGCCAGCGACCTTCGCGAACTGCTACCGGCACTGGCCCCTGGCTTTGTGGCCATGCTCGATTTCGTGCTGTTCGTGTGCCTGCTGCGTCGTGGCCACCTGGGGGTGACTGCCGGGGTGCACTGCATGGAGCGGACTCATCCCGACCAGTTGCGTCGCCAAAGCGAGGTCAAGGCGGCAGCGGTCGGCGAGGCGCAACACCTGCGTGACATGTTCGCGGCCCGCGTCGCCGAGCGCGAGCCGTTCTCCGGCTGGGTGCGTGTGCAGATCCTGCAGGGCGATGAGCGAGACGCCGGACGCACGTGGGAGAACCTGTTCCTGGTCCATACCCTGCGCTGCCTGCAGGCGATCCAGGAGTCCCATGTCGGCAGCGACAGCGACAGTTTCGCCGAGCTGTACGCCAAGTGGCTGGCCTGTCGCCAGGACCCTTTGGTGCTGGCGCGGCTGATGCGGCTGAGCGAGCACTGGCCGCAGCGCCCGCGCATCGTGCCGGTGGTGATCGACAGCGACGGCGATGCCCAGGCCCTGCACGTGACCTTGGACAGCATTGCCGGCCAGGCCTATGCCGCCGAGGCGACCCTGGTGCTGTCCAGCGCGCGCCTGGCCGCCAACCTGGAAGGCCGCGTCGACAGCCAGCCCTTGCAGGCCGACTGGGCCGTGCAACTGAACACCTTGGTCGCGCAGCGCGATGGCGCCGACTGGGTCTACCTGCTGCGTGCCGGTGACCGGCTCAATGCCTTCAGCCTGATGTTGCTGGCCGAGCGGATCGTGTCGCGCCCGCAGATCGCCTGTTGCTACGGTGACGAAGGTGGCCTGCGTAACGAAGCGTCGGTGGAGCCGGTGTTCAAGCCCGACTTCAACCTCGACCTGATGCGCGGCTACCCCTACACCGGCCGCATGCTGGCGTTTTCCTGCGAGGCCTTGCACGCGTTGGGCGGTTTCGCTGCCGGCTACCGCGAGCTGGCGCCCCACGACCTGCTTTGGCGCCTGGTTGAAAGCCGCGGCCCGCAGACCATCGAGCACATCCCGGAAGTGCTGGGCGAAAGTGCATTCAGCTACGCCGCCTGGCTGTCCTCGCCGGCGGTGATCGAGGAAAACCCGCAGGTACTGGCGGCCCACCTGGCACGTCTGGGTGTGGCTTATCGGCTGCAGAACAGCGGCGGGGCGATCAATCAGGTTCGTTACCTGCACGCCTCGCAGCCACTGGTAAGCCTGGTGCTCAGTGCCCAGGACCAGCTGCCGGCGCTGGAGCGCTGCCTGGAAAGCGTGCTGCAGAACACGGCCTACGCCCATTACGAAGTGCTGATTGTCGACAATGCCAGCCAGGGTGCGGATACCCACGCCTGGCTGGCCGCTCTGGAACAGTTGGGTGGCGACAAGTTGCGGGTGTTGAGGCTGGACCAGGAAAGCAGCTTCGCCGCCGTGCAGAACCTGGCCGCGCAGCAGGCGCGGGGCGAGTACCTGCTGATGCTCAGCCCGTTCGCCCTGGCCACCGAGCCCGACTGGCTCGACGCCCTGCTCAGCCATGGCCAGCGCCATGAAGTCGGCGCAGTTGGCGCCAAGCTGTGCAATGGCCACGGCCTGATCGTCCATGCTGGCGGCGTACTGGGCCTGCGGGGCGCCGTGGGCTCGCCGTTTGTCGGTGAGCCCATGGAGGCGGGCGGTTACATGCAGCGTCTGCAGGTGGCGCAGAATTATTCGGTGGTCGGTGCCGACTGCCTGCTGGTGCGCAAGCAGTTGTTCCTGGAGCTGGGCGGGCTCGACGACAGCGCCTTCAGCCTTGCCTTCAGCGATGTCGACCTGGGCCTGCGCCTGGGTGAGGCAGGTTACCTGGTGGTGTGGGCGCCCGATGCCCGGCTGATCCTCGACCCGCCAGCGGCGCCAGCGCCTGATCCACAGCGCGAGGCCGAGCGCCAGGCGCGGCTGGTGGAACAGCATGATGCGTTCTTCCGTACCTGGATGCCGGTGGTGGCGCGTGACCCGGCCTACAACATCAACCTGTCGCTGAACGGTTCCAGCTTCTGCCTGGATCCTGGCCTCAAGGCCGCCTGGACGCCATTCGTCAGCCGGCCGTTGCCCCACGTGCTGGCCTTGCCGATGAACAAGACCGCCGTCGGCCATTACCGGGTGATCCAGCCGGTGGTTGAGCTGGAGAAGGCAGGCTGGGTCACCCAGCAACAGTACTTCGAGATTCCCTCCAGCATCGAACTGGAGCGCTGCTCGCCGGACGTGGCGATTCTGCAGGGGCGTTATACCGAGGGCTTCGTCAAGGAGATCGAGCGGCTCAAGACCTTCTCCAAGGGCTTCTGCATCTACGAGCTGGACGACTACGTGATCGACGTGCCGAAGAAGAACGGCCACCTCAAGCACACGCCAAAGGATCTGGAGCGGTCGCTGCGCCGGGGGATCGAGCGCTGCGACCGGCTGGTGGTCTCGACCCAGGCACTGGCCGATGCCCTGCATGATGCCCACAGCGATATCCGGGTGATGCCGAACATGCTGGCCGAGGAGCTCTGGACCAGCTTGCGCAGCCAGCGCCGGGCCTCTCGCAAACCGCGGGTCGGCTGGGGTGGAGGCACCAGCCACACCGGTGACCTGGAAGTGATTGCCGAGGTGGTCAAGACCCTGGCCAACGAGGTCGAATGGGTGTTCTTCGGCATGTGCCCGCCGGCGTTGCGGCCCTACATCAGCGAGTTCCATCCGCCGGTACCGCTGGAGCTGTACCCGGCCAAGCTGGCCAGCCTGAACCTGGACCTGGCCCTGGCGCCGCTGGAGTATCACATCTTCAACGACTGCAAGAGCAACCTGCGCTTGCTGGAGTACGGGGCCTGCGGCTACCCGGTGATCGTCACCGACACCCGTGCCTATGAAGGCTACCTGCCGTGCACGCGGATCAAGACCAACAGCACGGCGGAGTGGCTGGAGGCAATTCGCATGCACCTGGCCGACCCGGACGAAAGCTACCGCCTTGGTGACCGCTTGAAGCAGGAAGTGCTGCGGGATTATGTGCTGCGCGAAGAGCATGTGCAGCATTGGTACAGCGGGTGGATGCCGAACTGATTGGGGCCTGACGTTCGTCGTGTGGTGCCTGTGAGATCGAGCGCCGCCCGCGCGGCGCATCGCGGATAAATCCGCTCCTACATTTGTTGCAACGTGCCGAACCTGACAGGCCATGGTTGCCAGCCTTGGTGCATGCCTCGAGGCATGTGAGGCGGCATCAATGCCCACCTCGAAATCCCGTCATGCCAACAAGGCTGACAACCATGGCCTCACAGGCATGGCCACGTTGCAACAAATGTAGGAGCGGATTTATCCGCGATGCGCCGCGCGGGCGGCGCTCGATCTCCCAGGCGCCACACAATTCACGCCAAACAACTCACATCAAACAAAAACCACCAGCTGGCGCGTTTCCTGCAAGCCCCCTGTCATATCGCCATAAATCGTGCAGTCACACGATCCGTGGCCGGTGACGAACAAGAGGGGACAACATGAAGGCGGTAATTCTGGCCGGTGGACTGGGCACGCGTATCAGCGAGGAGTCCCATCTCAAGCCCAAGCCCATGATCGAGATCGGCGGAAAGCCAATTCTCTGGCACATCATGAAGCAGTACTCGGCCCACGGCATCCATGACTTCGTGATCTGCCTGGGCTACAAGGGCTACGCGATCAAGGATTTCTTCGCCAACTACTTCCTGCACACCTCCGACGTCACCTTCGACATGCGCGCCAACCGCATGGACGTGCACCAGAACTACAGCGAGCCATGGCGTGTCACGCTGGTCGACACCGGTGAAGAGACCATGACCGGCGGCCGCCTGCGCCGTGCCGCGCGCTACCTGGCGGGCGAAAAAGCCTTCTGCTTCACCTACGGTGACGGCGTCTCGGACCTGAACATCGGCGCCTTGGTGGACTTCCACCAGGCCCATGGCAAGCTCGCCACGGTAACCGCCGTACAGCCCCCGGGGCGCTACGGCGCACTGGAGCGCGACGGTGAGCAGGTGCGCGGTTTCGTCGAAAAACCCCGTGGCGATGGCGGCTGGATCAACGGCGGCTTCTTCGTGCTGTCGCCCAAGGTGATCGACTACATCGACGACGACCAGACTTCCTGGGAGTCCGAACCGCTCGCCCGGCTGGCCGCAGCGGCGCAGCTCAATGCCTTCCAGCATGACGGCTTCTGGCACCCGATGGACACGCTGCGCGACAAGAACCACCTGGAGCACCTGTGGCAAACCGGGGAGGCCCCATGGAAACAATGGGACTGAGCCCGGCGTTCTGGCAGGGCAAGCGTGTTCTGCTGACCGGGCACACGGGCTTCAAGGGCAGCTGGCTGGCCCTCTGGCTGCGTGAACTGGGCGCGCAGGTCACAGGCTTTGCCCTGGACCCGGCAACCGAGCCCAGCCTGTTCGAGCTGGCACAGGTCGGCCGCGAGATCACCGATGTGCGCGGCGACCTGCGAGACCTTGGTGCGCTGCTCGACGCCGTGGCCGAGGCACAGCCTGAAATCGTCCTGCACCTGGCGGCGCAGCCGCTGGTGCGCGAAGCCTATCGCGACCCGCTGGGTACCTACTCCAGCAATGTCATGGGCACCCTTCACCTGCTGGAGGCCATGCGCCAGGTCGGTGGCGTGCGGGCCTGCGTGCTGGTGACCACCGACAAGGTCTATGCCAACCAGGAGTGGCCTTGGCCTTACCGCGAGAACGAAGCCCTTGGCGGGCATGACCCGTACAGCAGCAGCAAGGCTTGTTGCGAGCTGCTGGCGCAATCCTACGGCGCGTCGTTCTTCCCGGCGGACAAACATGCCGAACATGGCCTGGCGCTGGCGACCGCACGCGCCGGCAATGTGCTGGGCGGTGGCGACTTCGCGGTCGATCGGCTGATCCCGGACGTACTCAAGGCCTGGTCGGCGGGTACGCCTGTGACCCTGCGCTACCCCCAGGCCGTGCGCCCCTGGCAGCACGCCCTGGAGCCGCTGGCCGGTTACCTGCAACTGGCCGAGCGCCTGTATCGCCAAGGCCCGGCTTACGCGGGTGCCTGGAACTTCGGGCCCGCTGAGCAGGACATGTGCAGCGTTGGCGAGGTGGTGGCGCATCTCGCCCGCCAGTGGCCGCAGGCACCGGGCATGCACGTGGAACCGAGCGAGCTGCACGAGGCTGGCCTGCTGCGCCTGGACAGCTCGCGTGCGCGACAGCTGCTGGGCTGGCGCACGCGCTGGTCGCTGCACGATTGCCTCAAGCACACCCTGGACTGGCACCTGGCCTGGCAGCGCGGCGACAACATGCGTGCCGTCACCCTTGACCAGTTGAACCTGTACGCGGAGTTGTCGTGACTGATCTGCTGCTGCACGCCTTGCCCCTCGACGGTCTGTTCAGTGTCCGGCACAAGCGCCACGGCGATGCCCGCGGCCAGTTCGCCCGGCTGTTCTGCGAAACCAGCCTGGGCGCACTGGGGGCGCCGTTCCATGTGCGCCAGATCAACCATTCGCATACCGTCGGGCAGGGCAGCGTGCGCGGCCTGCACTACCAGCTTGGCGACATGCCGGAGGCCAAGCTGATCACCTGCCTGCGCGGTGAAGTCTGGGATGTGGCGGTAGACCTGCGCCAGGGCTCGCCGACCTTCCTGCACTGGCATGCCGAGCACCTGCAGGCCGGGGATGGGCGCAGCTTGTTGATCCCGGCCGGCTTCGCCCATGGTTTTCAGGTGTTGAGCGACGAAGCCGAACTGCTTTACCTGCACAGCGCCGACTATGCCCCGGGCCGCGAGGGCGGGCTGTCGGTGCACGACCCAAGGCTGGCCATCAGCTGGCCGCTGGCTGTCAAGAATCTGTCAGCCAGGGATGCCGAGCATCCCTGGCTGGCCCCATCGTTCACCGGAGTGTGTCCATGAATTGCCGTGGCTGTGGTACTTGCCTGAGCCTGCCCCTGATCGACCTGGGCACCGCGCCGCCGTCCAATGCCTACCTGCGTGCCGAGCAACTGGGCGCGGCCGAGGCCTGGGTGCCGTTGAAGGTCGCGGTGTGCGAGCAGTGCTGGTTGGTACAGACCGAGGACTACACCCGCGCCGATGCGCTGTTCGATGCCGACTACGCCTACTTCAGTTCCTACTCAAGCTCCTGGCTGGCCCATGCCCGCGACTACGTGGCGCAGATGGTCGAGCGCTTCGGCCTGACCACGCAGAGCCGGGTGGTGGAGATCGCCGCCAACGATGGCTACTTGCTGCAGTACGTGGCCGAGCGCGGCATCCCATGCCTGGGCGTGGAACCCACCCGCAGCACCGCCCAGGCGGCGCGGGAAAAGGGGCTCGAAATCCGCGAAGTGTTTTTTGGCCAGCAGGCGGCCGAGGCGCTGGCGGGCGAGGGCTGGTCGGCCGACCTGATGGCGGCCAACAACGTGCTGGCCCACGTGCCGGACATCAATGACTTCCTGCGCGGCTTCGCGACCCTGCTCAAGGCCGATGGCGTCGCCACGTTCGAATTCCCGCACCTGCTCTGCCTGATGGCCGCGCATCAGTTCGATACCCTGTACCACGAGCACTACTCCTACCTGTCGCTGACTGCGGTGAACACCCTGTGCCAGCGCAACGGCCTGGAGATCTTCGATGTCAGTGAGCTGCCGACCCATGGCGGCTCGCTGCGGGTGTTCGTGCAGCGCGCTGGCGGCCCGCAGGTGCGCCGCGCCAGTGTCGATGACCTGCTCGGCATCGAGCTGGGGGTAGGGGTGACCACGGCGGCGTTCTACAACACCCTGGCGCCGGCCGCCGAACGCATCAAGCACCAGCTGCTGCGCTTCCTGCTGCAGGCCAAGGCCGAAGGCAAACGGGTGGTCGGCTACGGCGCGGCGGCCAAGGGCAACACCTTGTTCAACTATGCCGGGGTCAAGCCTGACCTGCTGGCCTGGGTGGCCGACGCCAACCCGCACAAGCAGGGCAAGTTCCTGCCGGGCAGCCGTATTCCGGTGGTGGCCCCGGAGCGCTTGGCCATCGAACAGCCCGATTACGTGCTGGTGTTGCCGTGGAACCTGCTTCAGGAGGTCAGCCAGCAGCAGGCACAGGTGCGTGAGTGGGGCGGGCGATTCGTGATCGCCGTGCCGGAGCTGACCATCCTGTGAGCTGCCTGACCGTGCTGGTTACCGGAGCCAGTGGTTTTGTCGGCCGGCACCTGGTCGGCGCGCTGCTGGCGCGCGGCCACCGGGTGCGTGCCGTTGCGCGCCACGTGGATGCTGCCCGGGCGATGCCGTGGTTCGACCAGGTCGAGTTCGTCGGCGCCGATGTGCATGACCCGCAGCTGGACGTCGGCGCGCTGTGCGAAGGCGTCGATGCGCTGGTGCACCTGGCCTGGCCCGGCTTGCCCAACTATCAGGGGTTGTTCCACTTGGAGCACAACCTGATGGCCGACTACAGGTTCATCCAGCGTGTGGTGCAAGCCGGGGTTGCCCGTGTGCAGGTTACCGGTACCTGCCTGGAATACGGCCTGCAGGACGGCGAACTGGGCGAGTCGCTGGTCTGCCAGCCGGGCAACCCCTACGGCCTGGCCAAGCACAGCCTGCGCCTGTTCCTCGAAAGCCTGGCCCGGCAGCAGCCATTCGCCTTGCAATGGGTGCGGCTGTTCTACCTGTTCGGTGAAGGCCAGAACCCCAACAGCCTGCTGGCGGCGCTGGACCGGGCCATTGATGCAGGGCAGCCACGGTTCGATATGTCTGGCGGGGAGCAGTTGCGCGATTTCCTGCCCATCGAAACGGCCGCTGGTTACCTGGCCGGCCTGCTTGAACGGACTGATTTCAGCGGGGTGGTCAATTGCTGCAGCGGTCAGCCGATATCAGTACGTACGCTGGTCGAGGCGCATGTCGCCAAGCGCGGCGCGCAGATCGCGCTGAACCTGGGGCATTACCCCTATCCGGCCCACGAACCCATGGCGTTCTGGGGTGATGCCCGCCGGCTGCGGGCACTGTTGGGAGTGGCTTGTGATGAAGCATGAGTTATACCGCGCCACCGGCTTGCCGGTGCTGCAGAACCGCACCTTCGCCGATGCGGCGTCGGCGCGCGCTTCGGCCAGTGCCGACATGCGCCTGGTACAGGATGGCCGCACGGGCCTGGTCTACAACGACGCCTTCGATGCCGACAAGCTCAGCTACGACAGCGACTACCAGAACGAGCAGGGCCACTCGGCGCGCTTCCAGCGCCACCTGGACGACGTCGAAGGCGTGATCGCCCGGCACTTCAAGGGGCGCAGCCTGATTGAGGTCGGTTGCGGCAAGGGCTGGTTCTTCGAACTGCTGCGCGAGCGTGGCTATGCCGTCACTGGGATCGACCCGGCCTATGAGGGCGACAGCCCGGACGTGGTCAAGGCGCCGTTTACCCGCGCGCTCAATCGCCGGGCCGAGGGCATCGTGCTGCGCCATGTGCTTGAGCACATCCAGGACCCGCAGGCGTTCCTGGCCGCCATCGCCGACGCCAACGGCGGGGCTGGGCAGATCTACATCGAGGTGCCGTGCCTGGACTGGATCATCGAGCACAAGGCCTGGTTCGACCTGTTCTACGAGCACGTCAACTACTTCCGCCTGGACGACCTGCGCCGGCTGTTTGGCACGGTCGCCGAGGCCGGGCACCTGTTCGATGGCCAGTACCTGTACATCGTCGCCGACCTCGCCAGCCTGCGCACCACGCTGCAGCCGGTGCCGCCACTGACCCTGCCAGCCGACTTCAGCGCCAGCCTGGACCACGCCGTGGGCATCGTGCAGCGTGACGCCGGGCGCGGTTCGGCGATCTGGGGGGCCTCGTCCAAAGGCGTGATCTATTCGCTGTTCCTGCAACGCGCCGGTGCGCCGGTGGACTGGGTGATCGACATCAACCCGGCCAAGCAGGGCCGTTATCTGCCGCTCAGCGGCGCCCGGGTAAGCTCGCCGCAGGAGGCGCTGGACGCCTTGCCGGACGGTGCGCACCTGTTCGTGATGAATTCCAACTACCTCGATGAAATCCGCCGCATGACCGCAGGCCGCTTCACTTACCACGCCGTCGACAGCGCTGATTTCACACACCTGCCAACCGAGACCGCACAATGACCGACTCGCCGATCAAGGCCTTCGAAGCCGAATGCACCGCGCAAATCGCCGCCCAGGGTGAAGACCAGGCACTGCAGCAAGTGGCCCGCGACTTCTTCAACCAGTCCGCCGCGCACAAGTACACCTACCACTTCTCCTGGATGGGCCGGCCGATCATTCAGCTCCCCCAGGACATGATGGCGATGCAGGAGATCGTCTGGCAGGTCAAGCCAGACCTGATCATCGAGTGCGGCATCGCCCACGGCGGTTCGATCCTCTACTACGCATCCTTGCTGGAGCTGCAGGGCCACGGCGAGGTGCTGGGCATCGACATCGACATCCGCCCGCACAACCGTGAGGCCATCGAGGCGCACCCGATGAGCAAGCGCGTGCGCATGATCGAAGGTTCCAGCATCGACGCCGGCATCGCTGCGCAGGTCCGCGCAATTGCCGAAGGCAAGAAGGTCATCCTGGTGCTCGATTCCAACCACACCCACGCGCACGTGCTCAAGGAACTGGAACTGTATGCGCCGCTGGTGGCGGTGGGCAGCTACTGCGTGGTGATGGACACCGTGGTCGAGGACATGCCGGCCGACTTCTTCCCCGATCGCCCGTGGGGCCATGGCGACAACCCCAAGACCGCGGTCTGGGAGTACCTCAAGGGCAACGACAGCTTCGAGATCGACTACCCGTTGCAGAACAAGCTGCTGGTCACTGTGGCACCGGACGGCTACCTGCGCCGGGTTCGCTGAGACACTCAACAACGGTTCGATTTCTTCGGCGGCAACGCCAATGGTGGTGAAGACTATGCAAGGCAATTTCGCGGCAGACCAGGCAGCCACGCTGCGTGAGCGGTTCACGCTGGTATTGATGACGCACAACCGGCCGGCGTTCCTGCAGCGCACGCTGCAGTACTACAGCGATTACCCGTGCTCGATCCTCGTGCTGGACTCCTCGACCGAGTCGGCCGAAGCGATGGCAGCGCAGTACCCGGGCGTCGAGTACCTGCACCTGCCGCAGTTTTCCTACATGGGCTTCCAGGCCAAGCTGACCTATGGCGTGAACCGGGTAAGCACGCCGTACATGGCCTTTGCCGCCGATGACGACTTCCTGCTGTTCGACGGGCTGAACCAGTCGCTGGACTTCCTCGACGCCAACCCGGATTACGGCATCTGCCATGGCTACTGCCTGAACTACCTGGCCGAAGCCACCAAGGTCAACTACTACCGGCGCAACAAGAAGGTTCGCGAAGACTATGACGCCCCGCGCGCTGAACAGCGCCTGCTGGATTACATGGGCGAATTCCTCCCGCCGTTTTTTGCCGTCACCCGTACCGCGCTGCTGCGCCAGTGGTTCGAGTTGCTGCCAGAGAACACCAGCTTCGAGTGGCAGGAAATCGGCCATGCCTACTTCCTGCTGACCAACGCCAAGGCGCGGGTCCTGCCGATCGCCTATGCCGTGCGTGAAACCAACTACGGTGTTTCCGAGCATCGGACCGAGGTCATTCATGTGCTGGCCTTCACCGACGCCAAGTCGGTGGCCGAGCGTGAACAGTTCGCCGATTTCCTCGCCGGCCTGCCTACCGCTATCGAGGGGCTGGACCATGCGGCGCGGCGCCAGTTGGCCCTGGACAGCTTTGCCGCCATGGCCGAAGGCCTGTTCCAGGGGCGGGCGGTGACGCTGGACCTGGTCTGGGGGTCAAGCTGGACCGACCCGCTGAAGCCGCCAGTGCGCACCTTCGAGCCGGCCCAGTATGTCGAGCTGCCTTTCTACAACCAGGCGTTCTTCGATCAGCTCACCGCGTTCGAATTTCTGATTCATGCCATGCCGGCCGGTCGCCTGCAGTTGCAGCAACTGGAGCCTCTGCTGCTGCGCCAGGAGCAACTGTTGCAAGCCCATGCCAGCGACACCCCGGGCACCGTCGGCAGCCGCCTTTGGGCTGCCCTGGGGCACAACGCCTTCAACCGCGAGGTGGTGCGTCGCCTGGCCGGGCACCTGCGCGACAACGGCGAAGCCGATGAGAGCGAGGCACTGTTCGCCTGGCTGGCGCGCCTGGAAGCTGTGCTGAAGCAAAGCGGCCGCGAGCTGCTCGGCAGCATGCCTTCAGGCCGCCTGCTCGACTGGCTGGAGGCGCGCAAGCCAGATGCCACGGCACTGGCCGCGATCGACGAACACCTGGCGCTGCACCAGGGCGGCCCGCAGTTCGGTATCCTGCTGCTGGACCTGAACAACAACCAGGCCGCGTTGCAGGACACGTTCGACAGCCTGCTGGCCGGGCTGAGCAAGGCCTTCCGGATCATGGTCTTCACCACCGGTGAGCCGCCGATGGCCACCTCGCTGCACAACACCCTGCATTTCATCAAGGTCAGCCGCGAGGACTATGTCGAGCGCATCAACCAGCTCGCCCGGCAGTCCTCTTGCCAATGGCTGCTGCTGGCCGAGGCCGGTGACCGTTTCACTGCAACCGGCCTGTTGCGCGCCAGCCTCGAACTGCTCAACGCACCGGATTGCCGTGCGGTCGCGGTCGACGAGATCCAGCAGCAGGCCGATGGCGCCTGGCGTGAGCTGTTGCGTCCGGGGGTCAACCTCGACCTGCTGCAGACCAACCCCGCGCTGATGGCGCGGCATTGGTTGCTGCGTAGGGAAGTGCTGGTGGAGGCGGGCGGTTTCGACAAACAGTACGACCAGGCGCTGGAGTTCGACCTGCTGCTGCGCCTGATCGAGGCTGGCGGCCTCAATGGCCTGGCCCACCTCGACGAGCCAGTGCTGATCACGCCGGCACCGCAAGCCTCGGCCAGCGAGCATGCCCGCCAGGCCCTGATCCGGCACCTGGCGAGCCGTGGCTACAAGGCCCAGGTCAGTACCCCGGTGGCCGGTACCTTGCGTATCGACTACCGGCACGTCGAGCGGCCGTTGGTGAGCATCCTGCTGCGCAGCCAGGACAACCTGGATGCACTGCAGCGCTGCCTGAAGAGCATCCTGCAGCGCACCCGCTATGCCCGCTACGAGGTGCTGATCGCCGATAACGCCAGCCAGTCGCCACAGTTGCTGGAATGGCTGGCGCAACAGCAGCAGGCCGGTGGCAAGGTGCGCGTGCTGCAAAGCGCCGAGCGCCTCAGCCCGGCTGCGCTGTGCAACGCTGCCAGTGCCGAGGCCAAGGGCGACTACCTGGTGTTGCTGGCGGCGGATGCCGAAGTGGTCAACGCCAACTGGATAGAGGCGCTGCTGAACCAGGCGCAGCGTCCGGAGGTGGGCGTGGTCGGCGGCAAGCTGCTGGATGCTGATGGCAAGCTCACCCAGGCCGGCTTGATGCTGGATGCCGAAGGCGCCGTCACGCCAGCCTGCGCCGGCGAGGCGGCCAATGCGCCGGGTTACCTGAACCGGTTGGCTGTGGAGCAGAACCGTGCGGCGGTCTCGGCCAGTTGCCTGATGGTTCGCAACGAGGTGTTCCAGGCCCTTGGTGGCCTGGACGAAACCACCTTTGCCCAGGCGTTCGGCGATGTTGACCTGTGCCTGAAAGCCGCTGCAGCTGGCTTGCTGACGGTCTGGACACCGCAGGTACAGGTGATTCACCCCGGCGAGGTGGCCTCAGACCCGGCGCTGCTGGCGGCGCTGAGCGCCAAATGGTCGGCGCAGTGGCAAGGGGCGGCCCAGCACCAGGTGCTGGCCCCTGCCAAGGCGGCGCTGGACTGGGTCGGGCTGATCGGCTGAAAACGGCGGGTTGCGGGGCTGGCCTGTATCTTGCTTCGAGCTGGGGTACAACGCGCGCGAGTCAGAAATTTGTAGGCTGCGCGCTGGCCTGACCCTGCAACCGGGCGCCGTCGTCAGTCGATGGCGCCGCCCCTAGGATCGACGCATGTTCGACGACAAGTCCATTTTCATCTCCGGAGGAACCGGCTCGTTCGGGCGCCGCTTCATCGAACGGCTGCTCGAGGTCTATCGACCACGCCGGGTCGTGGTGTTCTCCCGCGACGAGCTGAAACAGTACGAAATGCAGCAGCGCTTCAATGCGCCGTGCATGCGCTACTTCCTCGGCGATGTGCGTGATGCCGAGCGTGTGCGCCAGGCCATGCGCGGTATCGACTATGTCGTCCATGCCGCGGCGCTCAAGCATGTGCCGGCTGCTGAGTACAACCCCACAGAATGCATCCGCACCAACGTCAACGGTGCCGAGAACATCATTGCCGCAGCGATCGAGAATGGCGTGCAGAAAGTCGTCGCGCTGTCCACTGACAAGGCGGCCAGCCCGATCAACCTGTATGGTGCGACCAAGCTGCTGTCCGACAAGCTGTTCGTGGCTGCCAACAACTTCGCCGGGCAGCAGGATACCCGCTTTGCCGTCGTGCGTTACGGCAACGTAGCCGGCTCGCGGGGTTCGGTAGTGCCGTTCTTCAAGCGCCTCATCGAAGAGGGGGCCTGCGAGCTGCCGATTACCGACCCGCGCATGACGCGGTTCTGGATCACCCTCGAGCATGGCGTGCAGTTCGTGCTGGACAGCTTTGCCCGCATGCACGGTGGCGAAGTATTCGTGCCCAAGATCCCGTCCATCCGCATTGTCGACCTTGCCAGCGGCATGGCTGGGCACTTGCCGCAAAAAGTGGTTGGCATACGCCCCGGCGAAAAACTGCACGAATTGATGATCCCACTGGATGATGCGCGGATGACCTTGGAGTTCGGCGATCATTTCACCATCGTTCCATCGATCCGCTTCAACCACACGGATGTCGATTTTGCGGTCGATCGCGTCGGTGAAACCGGGCGCTGGGTTGCCGAGGATTTCGAATACCGTTCCGATACCAATCCCGCCTTCCTGAGCAAGGCCCAACTGGCCGACCTGCACGCAGGGCTGCCGGCGTGATTCCCTATGGTCGGCAGAACATCGATGCGTCTGACATCGCCGCAGTGGTCGAGGTGCTGCAGTCCGAATGGTTGACCCAGGGGCCATTGATCGAGCGCTTCGAGCAGGCCATCGCCCAGCGTTGCGGCGCCGGTTACGCGGTGGCGGTGTGCAACGCCACCGCCGGCCTGCACCTGGCCTGCCTTGCCGCTGGCCTGGGCAGTGGCGACTGGCTGTGGACCACCCCGATCAGTTTCGTCGCGTCTGCCAACTGCGGGCGCTACTGTGGGGCGGGCGTCGATTTCGTCGACATCGACCCGCAGACCTGGACCATCGACGTAGCCGCTTTGGCACTGAAGCTCGAAGAGGCGGCTCGGCAAGGGTGCTTGCCCAAGGTCGTGGTCGCCGTGGCATTCGCCGGTCAGAGTGCTGACCTGCGAGCGATCGCGGCACTGGCCCGGCAGTACGGCTTCACCCTGATCGAGGATGCGGCCCACGCGGTCGGCGCGCGCTATGCCGGCAAAGCGGTTGGCTGCGGCGAGTTCGCCGATATGACAGTGTTCAGTTTTCACCCGGTGAAGATCATTACCACAGGCGAAGGTGGCATGGTCCTCTGTAATCGTGCCGATCTCGATAGTCGCTTGCGTTTGCTACGCAGTCACGGCATCACCCGTGATGCCAACCAGATGCGTGAAGAGAGCCATGGTGCGTGGTATTACCAGCAGCTCGAACTGGGGTTCAACTACCGCATCACTGATTTGCAGGCAGCCCTGGGCCTTTCCCAGCTGACCCGGCTGGATGCGTTTCTCGCCCGCCGTCGTGAGTTGGCGGCCCGTTACCGGCGCTTGCTGGCGCAATTGCCGGTGACGCTCCAGCAGCACCAGGCGCAAGCGGAATCAGCTTGGCACCTGTTTGTGGTGCGCCTGCAAACAGATCGCATACAGCGTTCTCACCGGGAAATTTTCGATGGGATGCGCGCTGCCGGGGTTGGGGTCAATCTTCATTACATCCCTATTCACCTGCAGCCCTACTACCGCGACCTGGGCTTCAAGCCCGGGGACTTTCCGCAGGCTGAGGCTTACTACGCTGAGGCCCTGAGCCTGCCCCTGTATCCGGACCTGAGCGAGGCGCAGCAGGATCATGTGTGCAGCTGCCTGCGCGAGCTGTTGGAGCCGTCCGCATGAATGAGTGCCCGGAAAGCAGGGTCGCAATCATTCCAGCTCGCGGTGGCAGCAAGCGGATCCCGCGCAAGAACCTCAAGGCATTCGCCGGCGTACCGATCATTGCCCATTCGATTCGCGTGGCGCTCGCCAGTGGCTTGTTCGATCACGTGGTCGTCAGCACCGATGATCCGGAAATCGAGGCGGTGGCGCGACAGCATGGTGCCCAGGTGCCGTTTCGTCGGCCCGCGCACCTGGCCGACGACCATGCGACCACCCATGCTGTGGTCAGCCATGCCCTGGAGGTACTGACCAGCCAGGGCCAGGTGCTGACCCATGCCTGTTGCATCTATGCCACTGCGCCTTTCCTGCAGCAGCGCTTCCTGCATGAGGGGTTGGCACTGTTGCGCCAACACCCGGAGCGCGCTTTCGCCTTTTCGGTGAGTGGTTTCGGCTTCCCTGTCCAGCGGGCGCTGACACTGGACGCCGAGGGCGCGCTGGTGCCGCTCGATCCGCAGTATCGCGAGACCCGCTCGCAAGACCTGGCACCGGCCTATCAGGATGCCGGCCAGTTCTACTGGGGGCGGGTAGAGGCCTGGTTGCAGAATGAGGTGCTCTACTCCGAACGCAGCTTGCCAGTGATCATCCCCCGGCACCTGGTGCAGGACATCGACACCGAAGACGACTGGCTGCGCGCGCAATATCTGTACGCAGCGCTCAAGGCAGGAGGGGAGCTGGAGTCATGAAGGTGCTGTTGCGGGCTGACGCGTCTTCGACCATCGGTATCGGGCACACGGCCCGTTGCCTGACCTTGGCCCAGGCGCTGCGCGCGCAGGGGGCGCAGGTCAGCTTTGCCTGTTGCCTGCTTGACGGTCACCGCCGGGCGGCCATTGAACAGGAAGGCTTCGAGGTCTTTGCCTGGCCGCAGCCTGAGCAAGCGCCGGGCATCGAGGGCTGGGCGGCGGACATCGCCGCGCTGCGCAACGCGTTGCCGGCAGGCGCAGGGTTCGACTGGCTGGTTGTCGATCATTACGCCCTGGATGCGCGCTGGGAGCAGGCTGCCCGGGCATTCGCCGGGCGTATCGCAGTCATCGATGACCTGGCCGACCGCGATCACGCAGCCGACCTGCTGCTGGATCAGAACTTCGGCGCCAGCGAGGCGCGCTACGCGCCGCGGCTGACGGCAGCCTGTCGGCGCTTGCTGGGGCCACG
Organism: Pseudomonas sp. NBRC 111123; assembly: GCF_001320205.1. Taxonomy (NCBI): domain Bacteria; kingdom Pseudomonadati; phylum Pseudomonadota; class Gammaproteobacteria; order Pseudomonadales; family Pseudomonadaceae; genus Pseudomonas; species Pseudomonas sp. NBRC 111123. The sequence continues at coordinate 10,343 of NZ_BCAZ01000055.1, read as the reverse complement.
TTACGCCCTGGTCCGGCCTGCGTTCCAGCGGCCGGCCATGACGCCGCCACAGCAGGCGCGTCGGGTGTTGGTCAGCTTTGGCGGTTTCGACGTGGCAGGCATGCTGCCGCGAACCTTGCAGGCACTGGCCGGGTTGGAGGGGCTGCAGGTGACCTGTGTCGCCGGGCTCGGCAACACGCAGCGCGAGGTGTTGAGCCAGTTATGCGCCGGGCGGGCGGGCTGGGAGCTGCATGACTATGTCGATGACCTGCCAGCGCGGATGGCGGCGGCGGATTTGTTCATCGGCGCCGCTGGCGGCACCACCTGGGAGCGCGCCGCGCTGGGTTTGCCGAGCCTGTGCGTGAGTGTGGCGGACAACCAGCAGGCCGCTGCCCAGGCCATGGCCCGGGCGGGCATGCACCTCTATCTGGGCGATGCCGGGCAGGTCGATGTGCCGGCGCTGCGCCAGGCGATCGCCTTGCTGCTGGGCAACCAGGCGCTGCGCCAGAGCTTTGCCGAACGTAGCCGTGCGCTGGTCGATGGGCGCGGTGCACAGCGGGTGGCGGTAGCCATGCTGGGCGCGCACCTGGTGCTGCGCCCGGCCCGCAATGAAGACGCGCGGCTGTTGTTCGACGGGCGCGATGCGCCCGAAGTGCGCCGCCGCTCGCAACAGGGGCAAGCGCTGCGGTGGCCCGAGCATCAAGCCTGGCTGGCCGCGACCCTGGCCGACCGGCAGCGCCTGCTGCTGATCGCCGAAAGCGGCGACGGGCCGGTCGGCAGCGTGCGCTACGACCGCTTGCCAGGCCAGCGTGCGCGGGTGTCGCTGTACCTCTTTGCCGGGCGTTTCGGCCTCGGCTGGGGCAGGGCACTGCTCGCCCGTGGCGAGGCGTGCGCGCGTCAACGATGGCCAGACCTGCAGGCGATCGAGGCCCAGGTGCTGCCTGACAATCAGGCATCATTACAATTGTTCGCGGGTGCCGGCTACGTGCAGTCGCCGTGCTCGTTCGAGCGGGTTTTCCAGGAGTAGTCCATGCACAGTTTCACTATCGGCCACCGCTGCGTCGGCGCGGACCAGCCACCCCTGGTGATCGCGGAGATGAGCGGCAATCACAACCAATCGCTGGCGCGCGCCCTGCAGATCGTCGAAGCGGCCGCTGCTGCAGGTGCCCATGCACTGAAACTGCAGACCTACACCGCCGACACCATGACCCTGGACCTGGCCCATGGCGAGTTCTTCATTGCCGACCCCGATAGCCTCTGGCAGGGCTCGTCGCTGTACGCGCTTTACCAACAGGCCCATACCCCGTGGGAATGGCACCAACCGCTCTTCGAGCGTGCCCGCGAGCTGGGCATGTTGGCGTTTTCCACGCCGTTCGACGAAACCTCGGTGGACTTCCTCGAAAGCCTGGATGTGCCTGCTTACAAGATCGCCAGTTTCGAAAACACCGACCTGCCGCTGATCCGCAAGGTGGCGGCCACTGGCAAGCCGCTGATCATCTCGACCGGCATGGCCAGCCTGGCGGAACTCGAGCGTACCGTTCAGGTGGCGCGGGAGGCGGGGTGTCGCGACCTGGTGCTGCTCAAGTGCACCAGCACCTACCCGGCGAGCCCGCACAACAGCAACGTGTTGACCATCCCGCACATGCGTGAACTGTTCGGTTGCCAGGTCGGGTTGTCGGATCACTCGCTGGGTGTCGGCGTAGCTGTGGCGGCGGTGGCCTTGGGGGCCACGGTGGTGGAAAAACATTTCACACTGGATCGCAGCGAGGGGGGCGTGGATGCGGCGTTCTCCCTGGAGCCCGGGGAAATGGCCGCACTGGTGCAGGAAACCGAGCGCGGCTGGCAGGCGCTGGGGCGGGTGTACTATGGGGCAACCGAGGCCGAGCAGGCTTCGCGGCGCTTCCGGCGCTCGCTGTATGTGGTGCGCGACATGGCCGCAGGCGAGGTCTTCGATGGCAGCAATGTGCGCGCCATCCGCCCGGGCCTGGGGCTGGCGCCGGGGCATCTCGACGCAGTGCTTGGGCGCAAGGCCCGGCAGCCGCTCAAGCGTGGCACGGCGCTGGACTGGTCGCTGCTCGACTGAAGCACGCCCCGGTCGGGGCTTGTTTGCCAGCATGCGCGGGCGCGCCAGCGCAAAGTCGAGGTGACGCACCCAGGCAAAATATGCGATTGTCTGGAAATATTCGTGACCTATCGGTCAGAGCGGGCATCTCCCTCTGTAACCGTTAATGGGGCAGGCGCGCCAACCGTCGCTAGCCTGCCCCGCCTGCTGCCCGGTCCACCCGGCAGCAGAGCCCGTTATTCTGGCGCTGCTCGAGTCATCCGGGCGGCGGTATTGAGCTGTTATTTTTTGGGAAGCCATGATGATCGGCATTAAAAGCATCGCGAGCTATGTGCCCGCTTCCGGCCTGGACAACTATGTGCAAGGCGCGAAATTCGGCAAGGACGAAGAGTTCATGTTCGGCAAGATCGGCGCGAGCTTCCTGCCACGCAAGGACGATGAGCAGGAAACGTCCGATCTGTGCGTGGAGGCGGTCAACAACCTGTTCGCTGCCAACCCGCAACTCAAGCGCGAGTCGATCGATGCGCTGATCGTCGTTACCCAGAATGGCGACGAGGAAGGCTTGCCGCACACCGCTGCCATCGTCCAGCACAAGCTCGGCCTGCCGACCCACGTTGCGGCCTTCGACATCTCCCTGGGTTGCTCTGGCTACGTCTATGGCATTTATGCGCTCAAGGGCTTCATGGAGGCCGCAGGCCTGAAGAATGGCCTGCTGGTGACGGCTGACCCGTACTCCAAGATCGTCAATCCGGAAGACCGCAACACCACCATGCTGTTCGGCGACGCCGCCACCGCCACCTGGATGGGTGAGGATGCCACCTGGCAGCTGGGCAAGTCGAAGTTCGGCACCGACGGCTCTGGCGCGCCGCACTTGAAGGTGACCGATGGCGAGTTCTACATGAACGGTCGTCAGGTGTTCAACTTTGCCCTGATCAAGGTGCCGGCGCACCTGCATGAGCTGCTGGCCGAGTCGGGCCTGGAGAACAAGGACATCGACGCCTTCTGCATCCACCAGGGCAGCGCGGCGATCGTCGATGCCGTGGCGCGGCGCTTCGAGGAAGACCCAGAAAAGTCCCAGGCCGACAAGTTCGTCAAAGACATGCTGGAGACCGGCAACACGGTATCTTCCAGTGTGCCGCTGCTGCTGCAGAAGCATATGTTCGACGGCAGCTGGAAGCGCGTGGCCATCAGCGGCTTCGGGGTTGGCCTGTCGTGGGGCTCGGCAATTCTCTACAAGGCTGAATAACCGCTGCCATTAGGTTAACCTTCGGTGTTTCGCAGGCAAGGGAAGCTCAACCCATGAGCGAGGTTTTCCAGCGTAACACTGAAGTGCTGCAGCGCCGCTGGCCGGCGCTGCTGGCGCGCCTGCAGGGCGAAGCGGGCGAGGCTCTGCAGGCCGAGTTGGTGGAGGGCCTGGGGTCGACCCTGAGCGTATCCGGCATCCAGCTCACCAGCCGCCACGACCGGCTCGCCGAAGCGCGCTTGCAGGCGCAAAGCCTGCCAGCCGACAGTCCCACCCTTCACCTCTATGGCGCTGGCCTGGGCGATCTGCAGCGCGTGCTGCTGGAGCGGCCAGGGCTTGCGCGGTTGCGGGTGTACCTGCTCAATGGCGCCTTGTTCCAGCTGGTGCTGCAACTGCTCGATCAGTCCGACTGGCTGGCCGACCCCCGGGTCGAGCTGGCCTGTGCCGGCGACAGCGGGGAAATTGCCCTGCCGTTCTTCGCCTTGCCCTCGGAGCTGGTGCTGGCCGATGACTTCAATGCCAAGATCCGCGACCGGCTGATCAGTGAGGCGCACCTGGCCGACAACAACCGCGCCTTCGATGTGGCCGACCCGCGCCTGCAGCAACTGCTTGAAGACAGCTTGCCGCTGCTGCGTCAGGATCCTGATGTGGCCGCGCTGTTCGCTACCCAGGCGGGGCGTGACTGCTACGTGATCGCCACGGGCCCGAGCCTGGCCGGGCATCTGCCGGCCCTGGCAAGGGTTCGTGCGCAGGCCGTGCGGCCGTTGTTCATCTGCGTCGATACTGCCTACCTGCCTCTGCTGCGCGCCGGAATCCAGCCGGACATCGTGGTCAGCGTCGACCACAAGATCCGCGTCCACCACTTGCCGCCAGACGCTTCGGCGGCAACTGCCCTGGTGTACATGCCGATGCTGGATGTCGAGTTGGTCGGCAACTGGCGCGGGCCGCGCTACAGCGCCTATTCCGCCAGCCCCCTGTACGCCGCGGTGCGTGAAGCGATACCGCGTGCGGAATTGTTCGTGGGCGGCAGCGTGATTCACCCGGCGACGGACCTGGCGGTGAAAATGGGGGCGAGCAGCATCACCCTGTTCGGTGCCGATTTCGCCTTCCCGGGCGACCGCACCCACACCGGCTGGGACGATGGCGTGCTTGGTCCGGCCGTTTCGGCTGCGCGCCACTGGGTGCTGGATGGCAATGGCCAGCGTGTGCGTACCCAGCTGAATTTCCGTGGTTACCTGATCGAGCTGGAGCGCTTCATCGCGCAGCATCCCGAGGTGCGCTTCCATAACACCAGCCGGGCTGGCGCGCTGATCGCCGGCACCACCTACGCCCCGGAGTTCTGCCCATGAATGCTGCCAGGCACTGTACCGCGGCCCGCGAATGCGCCGCGCTGTTCCGTCTGGGGCGGGATGTGGAAGGGGCGCTGCGCATGGTCGAGCTGTTCGACGGGGTGTTGCCGCGGGTCGAGCCCCAGGCGGGGGCGGTGGTCCTGCAGGCCATGCTCGATGCGCAACAGCGCCAGGACTGGCTGGCGCTGGCCGACTACCTCGAGTACGAGTTGCTGCACCTGATCGAGCGAGGCCCTTTGCGCTGAAATGTGATCCATATCACATATTGCCTGCGGCCGTCGCGCCGCAGGGCAGGGCTGCAAGGCCCGATTTACAAGGGGTGGCGCCGTGATGGCATTTTTTTTTGGAAAACCCCTAAAGCAACGTGCAAACCCGACGATAACCATTACGAAGGTTCTCTAGGCCACACCCGGCGGATGCCAGGGCCGGAAGCCGCAGTATCCATCCAACGAGGAATTCGTCATGGCATTAACCGTAAACACCAACACCACTTCGCTGGGCGTGCAGAAGAACCTGAACAAAGCTTCCGACTCGCTGAGCACCTCGATGACCCGCCTGTCTTCCGGCCTGCGCATCAACAGCGCCAAGGACGACGCCGCTGGCCAGCAGATCGCCAACAAGCTGCAGACCATGGTCACCGGTACCACCGTTGCGATCAAGAACGCCAACGACGGTAACTCGATCACCCAGACCGCTGAAGGCGCGCTGTCGGAAATCACCAACATCCTGCAGCGTATGCGTGAGCTGGCTCTGCAAGCACGTAACGACTCCAACGGCACCACTGAACGCGCTGCTCTGAACAAAGAGTTCGCGGCCAAGTCCGACGAGATCACCCGTATCGCTTCGTCGACCACCTACGGCACCAGCAAGCAGCTGCTGAACGGCACCGCTGGCACCATGGAGTTCCAGGTTGGCGCGATGACTGGCACCAGCCAGATCCTGAGCGTTAGCATGACTTCGTCGTTCGCCGCTTCGACCCTGGCTGTCGGCACCGGCACCCTGGCAATCTCGGGTACTTCGGACTCCGCAGTTCACACTGCTGTTGACGGCGCTCTGACCGCCATCGACGCCGCGCTGCAAACCGTTGACAACAAGAAGTCGGACCTGGGTGCTATCCAGAACCGCTTCCAGTCGACCATCAACAACCTGCAGAGCATGAACGAGAACTCGGCTGCCGCCATGGGCCGTGTTCAGGATACCGACTTCGCCGCAGAAACCGCTCAGCTGACCAAGCAGCAGACCCTGCAGCAAGCTTCGACCGCAGTTCTGGCCCAGGCCAACCAGCTGCCATCCGCCGTACTGAAACTGCTTCAGTAATAGCGCGATGAAGTTTGGCGAGGGAGTGCATGCGCACTCTCTCGCTTTTTACTTTCAGAGGTGAAGTGCGATGGACATTAGCGTCAAGTCAAGCCCGTCGTATCAGATGTCTTCGCTAGTCGCCAGCATCCAGAAGGATGACGCGGCCGACAAAGCCTCCGGGCAAGTGCGCAAGGCTTCGCAGGAGGACGCTCCCAAGAGCGAGGTCGAGTTGCATTCGGCCGTGAAGGAAATACAGGATTTCGTCCAGTCGTTGCAGCGCAACCTGGAGTTTTCGGTGGATGATTCCACCGGTACGTGGGTCGTCAAGGTCGTTGCCCGTGACAGCGGCGAGGTAATCCGTCAGATTCCGTCGGAGACCGCCCTCGAACTGGCCCGCAGCCTGCATGACGTCAACAGTCTGCTTTTCGATGAGAAAGCCTGACGGCCCGCAGGTCATTTGAACGGTTGTACGGGTGCCAAAGAGGCACCCCGGCTTTTCGGCGTCAACCAGAAAAGGAGGATGTAATGGCAAGTCCAATTCTACCGAGTTTGGGGCTGGGTTCCGGTCTCGATACTACGGCCATTGTGAAGGCCCTGGTTGATGCCGAGAAAACCCCCAAGCAGGGGCAGCTCGATCGCCGCACGTCGGCAAACACCGCTTCGATTTCGGCGGTGGGTAGCCTCAAGAGCGCACTGGCCGCCTACAAGACGGCGATGGACAAGCTCAATGACAGCGCCAACCCGGCGTTCATTGGCTCTGTGGCGGCCACGTCCAACGACAAGTACGTGAAGGCCACTGCCGGCAGTTCGGCAGTCAACGGCAACTATTCGGTGCAGGTTTCGCAGCTGGCCACCGCATCGCGCGTGGCCAGTCAGCGTTACACCGACAGCAGTTCGGTGGTGTCCGCCAGTGGCGGCACCCTGACGCTCACCCAGAATAACGTCAGCTTCGACGTTACCATCCCGGCCAATGCCACGCTGCAGCAGACCCGCGACGCGATCAACGCCCAGGCCACGTCCAAGGGCTACACGGCCAACATCGTCAACGACGGTACCGGCTCGCGCCTGGTGCTGAGCTCCGAGACCATGGGTGAGCTTTCGGATATTTCCGTATCCGGCGTCATGACCATCGACCCGTCGGCGCAGATGACCGATGCCGGTGGTGCCGGTCGCATCGGTGACCTGGCCAAGGATGCCGAGTTCGAAATCGACGGCATGAAGCTGACCAGCAAGTCGAACAAGGTCGACAATGCCATCAGCGGCATGACCTTCGAGTTGCTGTCCAAGACCGAAACGCTGTCGCCGGTGTCCATCAGCGTGACCGCGAACACCGACGGTTTGAAGAAGTCGGTGCAGTCTTTCGTCGATGCCTACAACGCCCTGGTGGGCGCGATCAACACGGTCAGTGTTTCGACCAAGGCCACAGATGGCACCTGGAAGACCCCGGCGCTGTCGGGTGACCCGGCAGTGCGCAGCATGCTGACGGCGCTGCGCAACGAGCTGGTGGTGCCGGGCGACAATGGCTCGGGGCAGCTCAGCGTGCTCTCGCAGTTGGGTATCAACACTGCCCAGGGGACTGGCCTGCTGGAATTCGACAGCACCAAGTTCACCAAGGCGATCAACGATCAGAAGCTCGGTGGCGAAGTCCAGAACCTGTTCAATGGTGATGGCGGCCTGCTCGATCGCATGAACAAGGCCATGGAGCCGTTCTCTGCGACCGGTGGTGTGCTGGATGAGCGCAACAAGTCGCTCGAATCGACCAAAAAGAGCCTGGAGATCGAGCAAAGCTCCCTGGATGCCCGCATCAAGGACCTGGAAGCCTCGCTGACCAAGAAGTACAACAACATGGACACCTTGGTGGGCCAGTTGAACTCGCAGCGAGACAGCGTGCTGTCGATCTTCGATGCCATGACCGCCCAGCAGAAGAAATCCTGACGAGGCGTGATACGTAGCGCCAGCGCAGTCATCGCGCTGCGCGCCAGTGCCAAAAGCCCGGCAGCGCGTGACGCTCTGTCGGGCTTTTTGTATTCTCTCTAAAGTTTTTTGACGCCGCGCCGATAGCCCGGTCATACAGCAACCCCGTGGTGACGAGGTACCCCATGAATCCAATGTTAGCCCTTCGGCAGTACCAGAAGATTGGCGCCCAGGCGCAGACCTCCGAGGCGAGCCCGTATCGTCTGGTGCAGATGCTGATGGAAGGCGGCCTGGACCGCATTGCCCAGGCCAGTGGCGCGATGCAGCGCAAGGACATCGCCGCCAAGGGTATCGCCATCGGCAAGGCCATCGGCATCATCGGCGGGCTGCGTGAAGGCCTGGACCGCGACAACATGACCGAAGAGCTCAACCGTCTCGACAGCCTGTACCTGTACATGACCCGCCGCTTGAGCGAGGCCAACATGCAGAACGATCCGGCGATCCTTGACGAGGTCAGGGACCTGCTGATCACTGTCAAGGAAGGCTGGGACGCGATCGGCGCGCAGTAGGAGGGTATATGAGCAAGGTGATCGAGCGTATCGAACAGACCCGTGACGAGTTGCTGGCTGCACTGGCCAGCCGTGACTGGCAGGCGGTCGGTGAGCTTGACCTTGCGTGTCGCGTCTGTGTCGAGGATGTGCTGGCTGAAGCGCTGAGCAATGAGGCCGCGGTGCGTACAAGTCTTGAGGAATTGCTTGTGGTCTACGGGCAGTTGATTGACGTTGCAAGTGGCGAGCGTCAATCAATAGTCGACGAGATGACGCAAATCCGTCAGGCGAAAAACGCCGCCAAGGTATACCATCTGTTCACTTGACCACAGATGTACAAAAAGCCGTGCGCCATTAATTTGACTGTACGGGGTTTTTTGACTTTACTAGTGGCTGTTTTCGAATTTCAGACGTCCGAACACTGACCATTCAGTCGGAGATGTCGAGCATGCCCTGACAAGGGCGCCGATATGACTAGGGAAGTTGCTATTGCATGTGGCGTGAAACCAAGATTCTCCTGATCGATGACGACAGCGCCCGCCGCCGCGATCTGGCGGTGGTCCTGAACTTCCTCGGCGAAGAAAACCTCCCGTGCTCCAGCCAGGACTGGCAGCAGGTAGCAGGGAGCCTGTCTTCGAGTCGTGAAGTGCTCTGCGTCCTGATCGGTACCGTCAACGCCCCGGGCAGTGTGCTTGGGCTTCTTAAGACAGTGGCTGGGTGGGATGAGTTCCTTCCGGTTCTGCTGATTGGTGAAATTTCTTCTGCGGAGTTTCCGGAAGAGCTACGCCGTCGGGTGCTGTCCAATCTCGAGATGCCGCCGAGCTACAGCCAGCTGCTCGATTCGCTGCACCGTGCCCAGGTCTATCGCGAGATGTACGACCAGGCCCGTGAGCGCGGTCGTCAACGCGAGCCCAACCTGTTCCGCAGCCTGGTCGGCACCAGCCGTGCCATCCAGCATGTTCGGCAGATGATGCAGCAGGTGGCCGACACCGACGCCAGCGTGCTGATCCTTGGTGAGTCCGGTACCGGCAAGGAAGTGGTGGCGCGCAACCTGCACTACCATTCCAAACGCCGCGAAGCGCCGTTCGTGCCGGTCAATTGCGGGGCGATCCCGGCCGAGTTGCTCGAGAGCGAGCTGTTCGGCCACGAGAAGGGCGCCTTTACCGGTGCTATCACCAGCCGTGCCGGGCGTTTTGAACTGGCCAACGGCGGCACCCTGTTCCTCGACGAAATCGGCGACATGCCGTTGCCGATGCAGGTCAAGCTGCTGCGTGTGCTGCAAGAGCGTACCTTCGAGCGCGTGGGTAGCAACAAGACCCAGAGCATCGACGTCCGCATCATCGCTGCGACCCACAAGAACCTCGAAACCATGATCGAGGATGGGACGTTCCGCGAAGACCTGTACTACCGCCTCAATGTGTTCCCGATCGAGATGGCGCCGTTGCGCGAGCGCGTGGAGGACATCCCGCTGCTGATGAACGAGCTGATCTCGCGCATGGAGCACGAGAAGCGCGGCTCGATCCGTTTCAACTCGGCCGCGATCATGTCGCTCTGCCGCCACGGCTGGCCGGGCAACGTCCGCGAACTGGCCAACCTGGTCGAGCGCATGGCGATCATGCACCCGTACGGGGTGATCGGGGTGTCGGAGCTGCCGAAGAAGTTCCGCTACATCGATGACGAGGACGAGCAACTGGTCGACAGCCTGCGCAGCGACCTCGAAGAGCGCGTGGCGATCAACGGCCATACGCCGAACTTCAGCAACCATGCGATGTTGCCGCCAGAGGGCCTGGACCTGAAAGACTACCTCGGTAGCCTGGAGCAGGGCCTGATCCAGCAAGCGCTGGACGATGCCAACGGTATCGTTGCGCGTGCGGCTGAACGTTTGCGTATTCGCCGCACCACGCTGGTCGAGAAGATGCGCAAGTACGGCATGAGCCGCCAGGGCGGCG
>NZ_BCAZ01000054.1:0-39887 GCF_001320205.1 Pseudomonas sp. NBRC 111123 | reverse complement strand
GGGCGGCGCTCGATCTCCCAGGCACTGCAACTTTCCCGGCGTACACCTGTAAGCCCTAACGCGCCCTAAAGCCCATTTCACCCATACAGTACAGCTTCCCGCTGTTTTTCGAGTTGACTGTATCGGCCAGTTACCCCGCATAATCCCTTCTGATTTTCATGGAGGGGTGGCATGAGCAAAACAGTCCTGGTATTGGTGGAAACCGTCGACGATTACCTGCCATTGCTCGAGCAGGCAGGTTACCGGCTGATCCGCGCGCCGTCCCCGCAACTGCGTGCCGACGCCATCCACCGCCATGCAGGTGAGATCGACGCGGTGCTCACCCGCGGCCCGCTGGGCCTGACCGCTGCGGAAATCGCCGCCTTGCCCAAGCTGCAGATCATCTGTGTGATTGGTGCCGGCTACGAGCAGGTCGACCTGGCTGCCGCGGCAGCCCGTGGCATCACTGTCACCAATGGCGCTGGCGCAAACGCCGCGACGGTTGCCGACCACACTTTGGCCCTGCTGCTGGCGCTGCTGCGCGACATTCCCCGTGCCGACGCCAGCACCCGCCGTGGCGAGTGGAACCGAGTCATCAGCCCTTCGGTCAGCGGCAAGCGCCTGGGTCTGCTGGGCCTCGGCGCGGTTGGCCTGGCCATCGCCAAGCGCGCCAGCCAGGGCTTTGACATGAACATCAGCTATCACAGCCGCACCCCTCGCCAGGACGTGCCCTACACCTGGTACGAAAGTCCGCTGCACCTGGCCGATGCCGTCGATATCCTGGTTGTTGCCACCCCCGGTGGTACCAGTACCCGCCATCTGGTCGATGCCCAGGTGCTCGAGGCCTTGGGCGCGGAGGGTTACCTGGTGAATATCGCCCGGGCCAGTGTGGTCGACACCCAGGCGCTGGTCAGTGCCCTGGAACATGGCCAGCTCGCGGGTGCCGCCCTCGATGTGTTCGATGATGAGCCCGCAGTGCCAGACGCCCTCAAGGCCCTCGGCAATACGGTCCTCACCCCCCACGTGGCCGGCCAGTCGCCCGAGGCCGCACGCGACACCGTGAGCCTCGTGCTGCGCAACCTGCAGGCCTTCTTTGCTGGCGAGCCGGTGCTCACGCCAGTCCACGCGTAACCTTTTCCAAACCCGGGCTTGCCCGGAGCACAAGGAGCGTTTGATGCAACTCGAGATCTTCCAGGTCGATGCCTTCTCCGACGAGCCTTTTGGTGGCAACCCGGCGGCGGTGATCCCGCTGCAAAGCTGGCTGCCGGACAATGTGCTGCAACGTATCGCCGAAGAGAACAACCTCTCCGAAACGGCCTACTTCGTGCGCAACGGTGCAAGCTTCGACCTGCGCTGGTTCACCCCGACCGTCGAGGTCGACCTGTGCGGCCACGCCACCCTGGCTTCGGCCTACGTATTGTTCGAACAACTCGGTGAGCAAGCCGAAGTGCTGCGCTTCAACACCCGCAGTGGCGAACTGCGGGTCAGCCGGGGTACCGACGGCCTGCTGGCCATGGACTTCCCGGCCAAGCAACCGCAAGCAGTGGATGCGCCGGCCGGGTTGCTGGAGGCGCTGGGCCTGAACGCAGCCATGGCGGTGTACCGCTCCGACGACTATGTGGTGGTGGTCGAGGACGCCGCGTTGCTCGACCCGCTCAAACCCAACTTCGTCGCCTTGTCGGCATTCGACGTGCGTGGCATCGCGGTCACTGCCGCCGGCCGTGGCTTCGACTTTGTCACCCGTTGGTTCGGGCCGCGGGTCGGCGTCAATGAAGACCCGGTCACCGGCTCTGCGCATACCTCGCTGGCGCCGTTGTGGGCCGAGCGGTTGGGCAAATCGTCGCTCAGCTGCGAACAGGGCGGGGCGCGCAAAGGGCAGTTGCATTGTGACGTTTCTGGCAATGGCCGGGTGATCATCAGCGGGCGTGCGGCGCTGTACCTGCGCGGCAGCGTATTCATCTGATCGAACGGGTGGGGGGCGGGCTCTGTGCTGTGGAGCCCGATCTATACTTGCTGGCCCAACCTGCAAGGAGCCCCACCATGACCCTGGAAAAAAGCGGCAGTTGCCTGTGCGGTGAGACCCGCCTGCGCGCCAGCGTCGACAATACCCACATCAGCGCCTGCCATTGCAGCATGTGCCGCAAATGGACCGGCGGCCCACTGCTGGTCGTGGATTGCAGCAAAGCGCCGGTCTTCGAGGGGCGGGCGCCCGCTGTCTACGACTCGTCCGATTGGGCCCAGCGTGGTTTTTGCAGCCGTTGCGGCACGCACCTTTATTACCGGCTCAAGGATAAAGACCACTATGCGGTTCCTGTGGGCCTGCTGGACGGTGACGAGGCCTGGGATTTCGACCTGCAGATCTTCGTCGAGCAGAAACCTGCCTGGTATTGCTTCGCCAACCAGACCAAGGAGCTGACTGGGGAGCAAGCGTTCGAGCAGTTCGGCTGACCTAGACCCCGCGGGATAGACCGCAAGCGAAAAGATACTTTGCCGCCAGCCCCACACAGCGGTAGCCTGCGCGCATCCACGAACAGGAGCGGGCAGTGTGAAGCGCGGTGTGATGTGTGCCGGTGGGGCCGGTGCATTGTGGGGCATGGTACTGATGGTTCCGCAGCTGCTGCCGGAGTTCAACCCGATGCTGCTGAGCAGCGTACGCTATGCGATGGTCGGCCTGATCTCGTTGCTGCTGGCCGCGCCGATGGCCCGGCAGCTGCGCCAGTTGACCCTGGCGGACGGCTGGATGTTGCTGCGCCTGGCAGTGGTTGGCAACCTGGTTTACTTCATCTGCCTGGTGGCGGCGATCCAGCGCCTGGGCGTGGCACCTGCCTCGCTGATCGTCGGGGTGCTGCCGCTGACCATTACCCTGTATGGCCGTAACGACAGCGGCGCAGTGCCGATCCGGCGGCTGGTGGGCCCGCTGGCGCTGATCCTTGCCGGAATGTTGTGCATCAACCTGGAGACGTTCGCCTTCGCCCCGGGTGATATCGGCGACAAGCTGATGGGGCTGTTATACGCCCTGGCCGCGCTGGCCTGTTGGACCTGGTACGCGGTGCAGAACAGCCGTTACCTCAAGCAGAGTGGGCATTTCGACAGCCACCAGTGGTCGGTGCTGATCGGCGTGCTGACAGGCCTGAGCAGCCTGGTGATGGTTGCCGCCCTGGCCCTATGGCAGCCGCAGCAGCTGCAGGTCGAGGCGCCGATGGCCCGTTGGTGGCTGTTCTGGGCCGCTTGCCTGGGGTGTGCGGTGCTGGGTTCCTGGTTGGCCACGGCGCTGTGGAACGCGGCGTCCAAGCGACTGCCGTTGACCTTGAGCGGGCAACTGATCGTATTCGAGACCCTGTTCGCGCTGTTGTATGCCTTTCTTTGGCGGCAAGCCGGGCCGAGTCTGCTGGAAGCGGCGGCGATCGTTCTGGTGATCGGCGGGGTGCTGTGGTCGATGCGCCAGCACGGCACGCCACGGGAGCTTGCCAAACCCGTGCATTCCTGAGAAAAGGGCGCCCTTGTATTTCAGCGTTGGAGCATGCCCATGAGCAGCGAACTGCAGATCACCGACCTCGTCGAAGGCGACGGCAAAGCGGCCGTCAAAGGCGCCCTGATCACCACCCAGTACACCGGCTGGCTGGCCGACGGCAGCGAGTTCGATTCGTCGTGGTCGCGCGGCAAACCCTTCCAGTGCGTGATCGGCACTGGCCGTGTGATCAAAGGCTGGGACCAGGGGTTGATGGGCATGCGTGTGGGGGGCAAGCGCAAGCTGCAGGTGCCAGCGCACCTGGGGTACGGCGAGCGCAGCGTGGGGGCGATTGCGCCGAACTCGGACCTCACCTTCGAGATCGAACTGCTGGAAGTGCTGACGCGGGATGATTGATTGCGCGTGCGCCAGCATGCGCTTGATTTGGGATTTGCAGCGCTTGTGAGATCGAGCGCCGCCCGCGCGGCGCATCGCGGATGAATCCGCTCCTACATCCGTTTCGGGCCAGTCTATCCTGCGCCAGATGAGTTGCCCTCCTTGCGCCAAGGCGGACGAAGGTGACTTCACAGGAATAACTGGCCCGAAACGGATGTAGGAGCGGATTCATCCGCGATGCGCCGCGCGGGCGGCGCTCAATCTCAAGAGCGCCTCAAAACTCAAGCCGAACACCTCACAGCCTTAAATATCTCTGCAACACACCTGCTCTAACCTGATCCTTGCCTAGGGAACGGCATCCACACTCAGGGAGGAACCAAACGGGCCAAGGGCACTCTGAGTCCTGCTCGTTGCCAAGGATGGCAATCACTAACACGGATGCCCTGCGGCACAGGCCGCGGGGCAATGTGGCGGGTATCCAGATACTTTTTGCCACAAGAGCCTGCCTACATGAAGTTGCCATCTTTCTTCCGACGTCGCCGCCACCTGATGCTCAGCCTGGCCCTCGTCGCCGCGGCTGTGCCGCTGGCACTGGAAGTGGTCGAAAGCCGCGCTCAACCGGTTGACGGTACCCAGACGCTGGTGTTTCTGCGCCATGCTGAAAAGCCCGGTGAAGGCCTGGGGCAACTGAACTGCCAGGGGCTCAACCGCGCGCTGGACCTGGCTACCTTGCTGCCGGAGCGTTTCGGCAAGGCGGATTATGTATTCGCGGCCAATCCCTCGCGGCATGTCGAGGAAGGCAGCCAGGACCAGAGTTACAGCTACATCCGCCCGCTGATGACCATCACGCCCAGCGCCATTCGCCTGGGTTTGCCAGTCAACATCGAATTCGCTGCCAACGACACCGACGAGCTCGCCGATGAACTGGTCAGCGAGAAGTACCGCAATGCCACGGTCTATACCGCCTGGGGCCACGGCTACCTGCCCGAACTGATCAATGCCGTGGCCGGCAAGGCGTTGGGCGACAAGCGGGTGATTACCGAAGACTGGAACGGCGACGATTTCGATACCCTCTACGTCCTCACCCTGACCTGGCACGACGGCAAGGCCAGCCTGCTCAGCCGGAACGTCCGCCAGGGTCTGAATGGCGGTGCCCATAGCTGCCCGACCTGATCCGCTGATACTGTCTTGGCAGGGAAGTCAGGGCAGGGAAGAACAATGACGCAACGGGTAACGGTAATCGGTGGTGGTGTGATCGGCCTGGCGACGGCCTATGCGCTGGTGCGCGAAGGCCTGTCGGTGGTGCTGGTCGAGGCGCGAGACCAGCTGGCCTCGGCGACCAGTTTCGCTAACGGTGGGCAGCTTTCTTATCGCTATGTAGCGCCGTTGGCCGATGCCGGTGTGCCATGGCAGGCGCTTGGCTGGCTATTGCGAGGTGACTCGCCGCTGCGCCTGCGCTTGCGCCTGGACCCGGCCCAATGGCGCTGGTTGCTGGCATTTGTGATGGCTTGCCGCCGTAGTGTCAATCACCGTAACGCCGCACAGCTGCTGGAGTTGGCCTTGCACAGCCAGGCCACCCTGAAACGCTGGCGTGAAGACGACGGCCTGAGCGATTTTGCCTGGCGTCAGAACGGCAAGCTGGTGGCATTTCGCAGTGATCGGGCGTTCGCCCATGGCCGCGAACATTTGCTCGATCCAAACAATCAGCAGGTGCTCGGTGCCAGCGAAGTCAGGGCGCTGGAACCGGCATTGGCGGATGTGCCCTTTATCGGCGCAGTGCTGACCCCGGAAGAGGAAGTCGCCGATTGCCATCGTTTCTGCGAGCGCCTGGCAGAGCGCTTGCGGGCATCTGGGCAATGCCGATTCCTGCTGGGCCGCCCGGTTACGCGCCTGATCGCCCGTGAGGATCGGGTCGTGGCATTGCAACTGGGGCTTGAGCAAAGGGAGGTCGAGCGCCTGGTGCTGTGCACCGGCCATCGAAGTGCCGGGCTGGCGCTGCCAGGGCTGCGGCTGCCGGTCTACCCGCTCAAGGGTTACAGCCTGACAGCAGCGATCGCGGCGGAACATCGGGCGCCGGAGGTCAGCATTACCGACTACGAGCGCAAGATCGTCTACGCGCGGCTTGATCAGCAGCTGCGAATAGCGGCGATGGTGGATATCGTTGGCTACGACGAAGCGGTGGATGCGCGCAGGCTCGACAGCCTGCGTCGCCAGGCACTGGAGACCTTGCCGCAGGCTGCGGATTACGCAGGGGCGGTTGAGTGGGCAGGAATGCGGCCTGCGACGCCGACCGGGGTGCCGATTGTGGGGGCCTCAGCTTACCGCAACCTGTGGCTTAACCTTGGGCATGGGGCCCTAGGGTTTACCTTGGCCTGTGCCAGCGGCGAGCGGCTGGCGCGGATGTTGTGTTGATTGTGCCGGCCCTTTCGCGGGTAAACCCGCTCCCACAGGTGTGCATCGCCTTCAAGCACGGTGAGTATTTGTGGGGGCGGGTTTATCGAGGCGTCGAACCGCCGCGAAGAGGCCGGTACGGTTGATGCAGTACTAGCGCCCGAACTTCATCGGCCAGCCCACTACCGTCTTCACCCGCGGTGTGGCATAGGTGCGCACCTTGGAAGTGCTGAGCCCCATCCGCACCAGCGACTCGGCAAGGGTTACCGCCGCGCTCACACCATCGACCACCGGCACCCCGGTACGCTGGCGGATCTGCTCATCCAGCCCGGCCATGCCGCCACAGCCCAGGCAGATCACTTCGGCCTTGTCGTCACGCACGGCCCGCTCGGCCTGCTCGACGATGGCCTCGACGGCCCGTAGCGGGTCTTGCTCCAGTTCGAGCACGGCCAGGCCACTGGCACGCACCGAGGCGCAACGGTCGTACAACCCGGACAGCTTCAGGCGATCTTCGATCAACGGTACCGTGCGGTCCAGGGTGGTCACCACCGAATAGGCGTGGCCCAGGTACATGGCGGTGCTGGCGGCGGCGTCGGTGATGTCCACCACCGGTACGTCGAGCAATTCCTGCAGGCCTTCGCGGCCATGTTCGCCGTAGCCCGCCTGAATCACCGCATCATAAGGGCCGTCGTAGGCCAGCACCCGGTCCATCACGGCGATGGCGGCCAGGTAGCTCTCGAAGTTGCCCTCTACCGATTCGGCGCCGAACCAGGGGGTCAGGCCGATGATTTCAGTGCCGGGTGCCGCGACGCTGCGCGCCTGTTCGGCGATGGCTTCGGTGATGGCTGCGGTGGTGTTGACGTTGGCAATCAAAATACGCATGGGCAGTCTTCCTTGATCAATGGCTGCTGTGGTCGACGGCGATGCACTCGCCGCTGACATCGTGGTATTGGCGGTTGCGCGGGGCGATCAGCAGGTACACCGCGGCAGCGATGCCGGCGCCGATCAGCCAGGAAAACGGTGCGATACCGTGGAAGTTCGGCACCAGCGCCAGGATGATGGCCAGCAGTGCCGCGGGCACGAAGGCGGCCACGGCGCGCAGGTTGATGCCCTTGCAGTAGTGGTAGGCGCCAGTCGGGTGCTCGGTGTACAGCTCCGGCACGTTGATGCGGCCTTTGCGCAGCAACCAGTAGTCGGCCATGATCACCCCGTACAGCGGGCCGAGCAGGGCGCCCAGGCCGGACAGGAAGTACACGATCACCAGCGGGCTGTTGTAGAGGTTCCAGGGCAGGATCAGCACCGCCAGGGTCGCGCTGATCAGCCCGGCGCGGCGGAAGTTGAGGTGGCGTGGCGCCAGGTTGCTCAGCACGAACGCCGGGGCAACGAAGTTGGCCATGATGTTCACCGCCACGGTGACGATCAGGAAGGCCAGGCAGCCCAGCACCAGGTACGCCGTGCTGGGAATGCTGGCGACGATCTGGGTCGGGCTGTCGATGATCTGGCCGTTGATCTGGAACTGCGCCCCGCACAGCACCACGGTGATCATGGCGAATACCAGGATGTTCACCGGCAGGCCCCAGAAGTTGCCGACGCGAATGGTCTTGCGGCACGGCGAGGAACGGGCAAAGTCGCAGAAGTTGAGCACCAGGGTGCCGTAGATCGCCAGCCACAGGGCGCCGCCGGCGAAGATGTTGCGCCACATCTCATAGCCGGTCAGGGGCTCGGCGACCGACCAGGCGATACGCGCATCGGCCTTGAAGTACATGAACACCGCCAGGCTGGCCACGGTCAGCAGGATCACCGGGCCGGCAAAGGCCTCGTAGCGGCGCACCATCTCCATGCCATAGGCGAGGATCACCAGCTGCACCAGCCAGATCGCCACGAAGCATACCCAGCCCAGGCTCGACAGGCCGAGGAGGCTGTCGTGGTCGTGGGCGGCGACTTGCGGCCATACGGCGGTGAGCAGCACGCGCAGTACCACCGAGGCCAGGTAGGTCTGGATCCCGAACCAGGCGATGGCGATGACCGCGCGGATCAGCGCCGGGACCTGCGCCCCGTGGATGCCGAAGGCGATGCGGCTGATCACCGGGAATGGCACGCCGGTCTTCTGCCCCATGTAGCCGGACAGGTTCATGAAGAAGTACACCAGTGCTGCGCCGATCGCCAGCGACAGCAGGATCTGCCAGCCACCCAGGCCAAGGGCGAACAAGCCCATGGCGAAGGAGTAGTTGGCAATGTTGTGCACATCGTTGGTCCACAGCGCAAAGATGCTGTAGCGGCCCCAGCGGCGGCCTTCGATACGGGTGGGCGCGAGGTCCCGGTTGTGCAGGCGTGGGCTCAGTGCGAGAGGCGGCATTTCGCCTGTGAGGGTGGAAGAGGGATTGGTGCTGGCGATGGATAGTTCAGGGGCAAGGTCGAGGCTGGTACTCATTCCGGCAGGCTCCTGATGCACGTGGACTGCGATGAGCGGGCATGCGCACGGGCTCGCCATCTCGTCGGTGCAGCTTGGCATCACTGGGTTCGGGGCGCGGCGGCCGGTGTTGGGCCGGCGTCGCGAGTTCTTGTGTATTTATGTTTTGTTGAATTTGTATACAAAACACGAACACACAAAAGCGAGTTCCATGCCAGAGAAAAACGAGTTTCAGGTGGCCATTATTTTGAATTTAACGCAGTTGATAATTAAGTTTATGAAATGAACAGAATATAAGTTGACCAAATGAACAGGTTTAATTTTTTAGTTGGCTGTTTAGTTGATCGATTGGTCAGAATTAGTTGAACTGGATGTGTAACGTATTGGGGCGTCACCTGGGAAAGTGCACACAAAAATGGCACTTATGGTGACATTTTTGTGTACAAAAAATAGTCAGTTTTTTCAGGCATGACCTCTTCGCGGGTAAGTCGGGGCGCCCGCGAACAGGCCGGTACAGGCAAAACTCAATCCATAGGCGGCAACCGCCGCTTCACCGGGCTCTTCTTGATGATCGCGGTATTGGTCTCAGCCAGCACATTGATCCGGTCGAGCAGGGTGTCGAGCTGCTCCATCGAGCGCACGTGCAGGCGCGCAATGAAGCAGTCCTCGCCGGTCACCTTGTCGCACTCGGTGAACTCGGGGATGGCGATGATCTGCCGCTCCACTTCCTGCAACTGCCCCGGCAACGGGCGAATGCGTACGATGGCCTGCAACTGGTAGCCGAAGCTGCGCGGGTCGATATCCACGGTGTAGCCGCGCAGCACGCCGCGTTCTTCCAGGCGGCGCAGGCGCTCGCTGACGCTGGGGGCAGAGAGGCCGCTGATCTGCGCCAGCGCCTTGAGCGAACGGCGCGAGTCCTCCATCAAGGCGTTGATCAGCAGTTGGTCGATGGTATCGGTCATACGCACCTCATCAGGCAATTCAGGGAACATGCCTTGATAGTAAAGGTGAAACGGCCGATATGCCTTGGATATCCGCTGGAAGGCGCACGGTGACCCTCCGCATACTATGGCCATCATCCAAGGGAGGTGTGAGATGGACAGTTCGTTGCGCCGTGGCTCGCTGGAAATGGTCGCCGCCATGCTGATTTCCGGGACCATCGGCTGGTTCGTGCTGGTGTCGGGGCAGCCGGTGCTGGAGGTGGTGTTCTGGCGCTGCGTGTTCGGTACCGGCACCTTGCTGGTGATCTGCGCGGCGTTCGGCTTTCTCAAGCCGGGTGTGATAACCCGGACGGCGTTCTTGCTGGCCATCGCCAGCGGGGTGGCCATCGTTGGCAACTGGCTGCTGCTGTTCGCTTCCTATTCAAGGGCGTCGATCGCTATCGGCACGGCGGTGTACAACGTCCAGCCGTTCATGCTGGTGGGGCTGGCAGCCTTGTTCCTCGGCGAGAAAATTACCGCAGCCAAGGTCACCTGGCTGAGCGTGGCGTTCCTCGGCATGCTGGCGATCGTCAGTGCCCATGGCGCTGGGCAGGCCAGTGGTGATGACTACTTGCAGGGCATTGCCCTGGCATTGGGCGCGGCGTTTCTCTATGCGATTGCCGCCTTGATCATCAAGCGCCTGAAAGGCACGCCGCCCCACCTGATCGCACTGATCCAGGTCGCTACCGGGGTGCTGCTGCTGGCGCCGTGGGTGAACCTTGGTGGCTTGCCTGGTGAGCCGTCGGCTCTGGCCAGCCTGGTGACCTTGGGCGTGGTCCACACCGGGTTGATGTATGTGCTGCTGTACAGCGCCATCCAGCGCCTGCCCACGGCATTGACCGGTGCGCTGTCGTTCATCTACCCGATTGCTGCCATCCTGGTCGACTGGCTGGCCTTCGGGCACCGTCTGGCGCCGTTGCAGTGGTTGGGGGTGGCGTTGATTCTGCTGGCGGCAGCGGGCATGCAGCAGGGCTGGTGGTTCCGTTCTGCACAAGTGCCGGCCAAGGGGTAGAATGGCGGCCTTTTCACTTGCTTGCGACCCGCCATGACTTCGCCGATCCACACCCTCGAACAGCACCTGCTCGCTGCCCTTGACCCTGTCCCCGCCGAAACCCGTCGCCTGTTCCACGGCCGCGGCCGTTGCTGGGAGGGCTTGGAGCAGGTCACGGTGGACTGGCTGCAAGGTGTGCTGTCGGTAGCCCTGTTCCGCGAACCGCCCCAGGGCCAGCTGGCCGAACTGGAGGCCATGCTGCGCAACCTGGCCGAACGCCCGCAATGGGCCGGCCAGGCGATCCTCATCCAGCACCGTTACCTGCCCGACAGCCCGGGCCAGTGGCTGTGGGGCGAGCCCTGCCAGCAGCGCGAGGTGGTCGAGGATGGCCTGGCCTATCTGCTCGACCTGGGCGTGCGGCAGAACAATGGCCTGTTCCTCGACATGCGTTACGGCCGGCGCTGGGTGCGGGAGCAGGCAGCGGGCAAGCGCGTGCTCAACCTGTTCGCCTATACCTGCGGCTTCTCGGTGGCGGCGCTTGCTGGCGGTGCCGAGCAGGTGGTCAACCTGGACATGGCCAAGTCGGCGCTGTCCAGGGGCCGCGATAATCATCGTCTGAACGGGCACGATCCGTCGCGGGTCGCCTACCTGGGGCATGAGCTGTTCAAGTCATGGGGCAAGGTGCGCAAGTACGGGCCTTACGACCTGATCATCATCGACCCGCCGACTTTCCAGCGCGGCAGCTTCGTGCTGACTCAGGATTACGCCAAGATCCTGCGTCGTTTGCCGGAGCTGCTGAATGAGGGCGGGACGGTGCTGGCCTGCGTCAACGACCCGGGGATCGGGCCGGAGTTTCTGATCGAGGGCATGGCCGAGCAGGCGCCGTCGCTGGCCTTTGTCGAGCGCCTGGAGAATCCGCCGGAGTTTCCCGATGTCGACCCGGCGGGTGGGCTTAAAGCCCTGGTGTTCCGCCAGCTGTGATGCTGCCTGTACCGCCCCTTTCGCGGCTAAAGCCGCTCCCACAGGGACCGCGCAGTTCTGAAACCTTGCGCCGTACCTGTGGGAGCGGCTTTAGCCGCGAAGAGGCCGGCACAGGCGACATCAGGCTGAAATCCCGCGCAGCGGCATGGGATAAACCTGGGCAAAGCTCACATTCTCGGTCTGGTCCACGCGCTTCTTCAGCCGCTCGTTGAACGCCCGGCTCACCGCATACTGCCCGCCGGAGATCGTGCGGAACTGCGCCGTCAGCACAAAACCGTTCAAGTCCATGCGATCCACCCCGAACACCTGCAGCGGCCCCTGCAGGTTGATGCGCAGCAGCGGGTCTTCGCTGATCGAATGCCCCACTTCATGGATCAGCCCCAGCGACTCGTCGACGTCGCTGTCGTAGGTGAACTGCACCGAGAAGAACGCATAGGCGAACTGCCGTGACTGGTTGGTGACTGCCTTGATCTGGCCGAACGGCACCGAGTGCACGAAGCCTTTGCCGTCACGCAGGCGCAGGGTACGGATGGTCAGGCTTTCGACGGTGCCGGCATGGCCGGAGTCGAGCACCACCCAGTCGCCGATCGAGATGGTGTCCTCGATCAGGATGAACAGCCCGGTGATCACATCCTGTACCAGTTGCTGCGAGCCAAAGCCGATGGCCAGGCCGATCACCCCGGCACCGGCCAGCAGCGGCGCAACATTGATGCCCAGGTTGGCCATGGTGGTGATGGTGCAGATGACGATCAGGATGACTTTCACCGCATTGCGCAGCATCGGCAGGATGGTCCGTACCCGAGTACTTGGCTGGCGGGAGGCGCGGCGCCCGACCGCGGGCTTGAGTGCCTCCTGGATGGCGGTATCGAGCACCACCCAGAGCAGCCAGGTGACCATCAGGATCAGGCCGATGCTCGACAGTGAATTGCTGATCACCTGGCCGAGGCTGTTGCTCAGGGCGAAATCGATCACCGAGAAGCCCCAGATGCGCCCCAGCAGTTCGATGAAGGTGACCGCCATGACGATGCGCAGCAGGGCGTGAGCGAGGCTGCGCAGCCGCTCCTTGTAGGGCCGCACGCGTTGCGCCGGGTCCGCTTCGTGTGGGGCCAGCAGGTGTTGCAGCAGGGTACTGAGGAATACGGTGGAAACCAGCAGTACCGTGGTCAGCAGGGCGTTCTGCAGTGCCTTCTGGCTTTCTGCGCCAGCGCCGAGCAGGTGGATCGCCGAGACCAGAATCATCAGCAGAATCGGCAGGTACCACACTGCCGAGAAGATGCGCAGGGTCTCCTGCACGGCACGGTGCTGTACGCGGTCCTTGTAGTTGCGATTGCGGATCAGGTGGGCGACCGGGCGGCGCAGGCGGATGACCAGGCTGGCGAAGACGATGGTGGCGGTCAGGCCGGTGATCACGGCAATACTGGCGGTGATGTTGCCGCCCAGCTGGCGGGCGATCTGCGGGCTGGTCAGGGCATCGCTCCAGGCAGCGAGGAAACCGATCAGAAACAACGGGCGCGGCGCCAGGCGCTTGATCGCCGCTACCGCCGCGCGCTTGTGGCCAGCATCGAACAGGGTGATCAGGCAGAGGATGATCGAGGTCGAGAACAAGCCACTGCTGGTCGCGTAGGCCAGGCTAAGGCCCAGGGCGCGGGCGATCGACGGGTCGAGGAAGCGGCTGACATACAGGGTCAGCGGCAGGCTGGCGAGCGCCGGTAGTGTGTAGGGCAGCAGGTAGCCAAGCAGGCTGCTGGCGCGTTGGCGTGCGCTCAGCCATGGGGTACCGGCCAGGCGTTTGACCAGCCAGCGCCCGAGGCTGGTGAGCAGGGCGAAGCTGGCGGCCCAGGCCAGTGTCAGCAGGATGAAGTTGCCGGCCAGCTGCAGCGAATCGCTGGCCGAATGGCGGTCGACCAGGCGTTCCACCTCTTGGGCGGCACGGTCGGTGCGCAGGCGCCAGGCGTCGACCAGGTGGGCATCGAGGTCGAGCTCCTGTGCGGCGCTGTCCAGGCCATCGGCCAGGGCACCCAGCAGACCGCCTTGCAGTACCGGTTCCGGTTCGGCGGGTTGTTCGTCGGCGGGGGCGGGGTCTGCGGCGAGCAGAGGGGTGCTCAGCAGGCAGCCAAGCAGTAGGGGGGAGAGAAAGCGCAGCACTGGAGTACTCCTTGGGCCGGGGTGAGCGGGGCAGGGTTACTCAAGGAACTGATTGTGATCGGGGTGGGAAAGTTCGAAGCCGTGTGTTTTCAGTGCCGGCCCTTCGCGGCTGAAGCCGCTCCTACAGTAGAGCGCGAGTCCCTGTAGGAGCGGCTTTAGCCGCGAAGGGCCGGTGCTGGCCACATCAATTACTGTTGGGTGTAGATCTGGTCGAACACGCCACCGTCGTTGAAGTGGGTCTTCTGTACGGTACGCCAGTCACCAAAGGTCTTCTCCACCGACAGGAAGTCGACTTTCGGGAAGCGGTCGGTGTACTTGGCCAGCACGCTCGCATCACGCGGGCGCAGGTAGTTCTGCGCGGCGATTTCCTGGGCTGCTGGCGACCACAGGTACTTCAGGTACTCCTCGGCCACGGCCTGGGTGCCTTTCTTGGCCACCACCTTGTCGACCACGCTCACCGGTGGCTCGGCCTCGGCCGATACGCTCGGGTAGACCACTTCGAACTGGTCGCGGCCGAACTCGCGGGCGATCATCTCGGCCTCGTTCTCGAAGGTCACCAGCACGTCGCCGATCTGGTTGGTCATGAAGGTAGTGGTGGCGGCACGGCCACCGGTATCGAGCACCGGAGCCTGCTTGAACAGCTTGCCGACGAAATCACGGGCCTTGGTTTCGTCGCCGCCTTGCTTGAGCACGTAGCCCCATGCCGAGAGGTAGGTGTAGCGGCCGTTACCCGAGGTTTTCGGGTTGGGCACGATCACCTGCACGCCTTCCTTCAGCAAGTCAGGCCAGTCTTTGAGCGCCTTGGGGTTGCCCTTGCGTACGATGAACACGGTGGCCGAGGTGAACGGCGCGCTGTTGTTCGGCAGGCGGCTCACCCAATTGTCCGGCACCAGCTTGCCGTTGTCGGCCAGGGCATTGATGTCGGTGGCCATGTTCATGGTGATGACATCGGCTGGCAAGCCATCGATCACTGCACGCGCCTGCTTGCTCGAACCACCGAAGGACATCTGCACGTTGACCTTTTCGTTGTGCTCGGCTTCCCAGTGCTTCTGGAAGGCCGGGTTGTAGTCCTTGTAGAAGTCACGCATCACGTCGTAGGAAACGTTAAGCAGGGTCGGGGCAGCCTGGGCGAGGTTGCCGAGCGCAAGGCCCGCGGCGAGCAGCGAGGCGCTGAAGAGTTTTTTCACGATGCTTCCTTGTTCTTGAGGGGTATTGGGGCAGATTGCCAGCGACTATAGCGGGTGGCTTGAGGCGGGTTAAAGAACAAAAAACACTTTGGTTATGCCGCTGCCTGTGCCTGCCCTTTCGCGGGCACGCCCGCGAAAGGGCAGGCACAGGCAGCATCATTGCTTGGGAAACAGCCCATTCCCACACCGGGAGCAAAACGCCGCCCCATGTTCATGGGTCTTCTTGTGGCAAGTCGGGCAGTCATGCTGCAACTGCTCCCCGCGCATGGCGTTGGCCAGTTCGGCAGTAAAGATGCCCGTCGGCACGGCAATGATCGAATAACCCGTGATCATCACCAGCGACGACAGCACCTGCCCCAGCGGTGTCTTCGGCACGATGTCGCCAAAGCCCACGGTGGTGAGGGTGACGATGGCCCAGTAGATGCCCTTGGGGATGCTGGTAAACCCATGCTCCGGCCCTTCGATTACGTACATCAGGGTGCCGAACACGGTTACCAGAGTTGAAACTGTGACGAGGAACACGATGATCTTCTGCTTGCTGCCGCGCAGTGCCTCCATCAGGTAGTGCGCCTGCTTGAGGTAAGGGCTGAGCTTGAGCACGCGGAAGATCCGCAGCATCCGGATTACCCGGATGATCAGCAGGTACTGGGCGTCGCTGTAGTACAACGCGATGACCCCCGGCACGATCGCCAGCAGGTCGACCAGGCCATAGAAACTGAAGGCATAGCGCAAGGGCTTGGGCGAGCAATACAGGCGGGTGAGGTATTCGGCCAGGAAAATTGCGGTGAAGCCCCATTCGATGGCGGCCAGCAGGCCAGCGTAGCCCTGGTGGACTTCGTCGATGCTGTCGAGGATTACGGTGACCAGGCTGGCCAGGATGATCAGCAGGAGGATCTTGTCAAAGCGTCTTCCAGCCACGGTGTCGGTCTGGAAGACGATGACGTAGAGCTGCTCGCGCAGGCTCGCAGGGTTGTTCATGGGCTCGTTCCACGGTTGCGATGGGCTGAGCCTAGGGGCTGCCCTTCAGCTGTGCAAGCGGCTGGCGTTTCGCTGCCGAGGCTGGGCCAGGTGGCTACCCAGATGCATCAGCCAGCAAGCGGCGACGAAGGGCGCAGTCAGTCCAGATACCGGCAACATCTTGAACAGAGGTTGCAGCATCAGGGCCAGCGCAATTGCCAGCATAGTCACCCAAGGCTTTTCACCTTGGCGGCTGAATGCCAGCGCCGCCAGCGCAGCATTGAAACCGCACAATCCCAGCCATGCGGCTTGCGCCTGGTCGGCGAGCAACGCCACGCCGCCGCCAATGGCTGAGCCGAGCACGGCCCACATCGCCCCATAGGGGTTGGCAATGAACATCCCCACAATGATCAGCAACCCGGCCAGCGGCTGGTCGAGCAAAAAGATCTGCCCCACACCGCGCGCCAGGGCATACGCAGGTTCAGCCTCGACGAAGCCACTGGGTGCAGGGCTGGCAAATAGCAGTGCAACCCAGCCGAGCAGCACGAACGGTGCGGTATAGGCGACCAGCAGCTTGCCGCCGCGCTTGCGCCACTGGTGGGTGATGATGCTCGAGAGGCCACCCGCAGCGATGATCAGCGGCGGCAGAATGACCGACCAGGGCAGCAAGGCGCTGATCAGGATGCCGATCAGCACGCCGTTGTAGCAATACAGCCCGGCCTGGCGGTCGGCACGGTCGTAGCCGCGGCGCTGGGCAGTCAGCAGGCCAGAAAGGGCGCCGAGCAGGGCGCCGCCGACCAGGTCGGGCGCGGTCAGCAGGATGGCCAGCAGGCAGCACAGGCCGCACAGGGGGTTGCGCAGCAGCAGCACCTGGCTGAAGCCGTTGAGCAGCGCCGTGGCCCAGTCGGGGCACGGGTTGACGAAATTTTTGGTGTACATCGGGGCAGTCGACAAGGTTGATGGGGGAGCGGTGGGCCTCTTTGGGCCTCGGTTTTCCGCCGTTACAGGGCGCGGCACCCCCCCTGTGGGAGCGGGCTTGCCTGCGAAGAGGTCAGCAGGTGCAACGGCGTTGCCTGAGCTGACGCATTCGCGGGCAAGCCCGCTCCCACAGGAGAGGGGGAGATCCTTAGACCAAGGTCTCGATGCGCAAGGTATTTGTCGAGCCCGGCTTGCCGAAAGGCACACCCGCGGTGATCAGCAGCGTGTCGCCACGGCTGGCCATGCCTTGTGCCTGGGCAATCTCCAGCGCGGTGGAAACCACCTCGTCGACCTGGCGCAGGCGGTCGTTTACCACCGAGTGCACACCCCAAGCCACGCTCAGGCGTCGAGCGGTGGCCAGGTTAGGCGTCAGGTTGAGGATCGGCGCCCGTGGCCGCTCGCGGGCGGCACGCAAGGTCGAGGCGCCCGACTCGCTGTAGTTGACCAGCACCGCCACCGGCAGGATGCCGCTGATGCGGCGGATTGCGCAGCTGATGGCGTCCGACACGGTCGCCTCGGCCTTCGGCCGGCCGACGTCGAGCTGGGCCTGGTAGTCCGGGCCGTTTTCCACCTGGCGGATGATCTTGCTCATCATCTGCACAGCTTCCAGCGGGTAGTCACCCGAGGCGGTTTCCGCCGACAGCATCACCGCATCGGCGCCTTCGGCCACGGCGTTGGCCACGTCGGTGACTTCGGCACGGGTCGGCGCTGGCGAGAAACGCATCGATTCGAGCATCTGCGTGGCCACCACCACCGGTTTGCCCAGCTGGCGGCAGGTGCCGATGATGCGCTTCTGGATCTGCGGCACGCTTTCGGCTGGTACTTCCACGCCCAGGTCGCCACGGGCCACCATGATCGCATCCGCAAGTTCCGCGATGGCTTGCAGCTGTTCGACCGCCGAAGGCTTTTCGATCTTGGCCATCAGGTAGGCGCGGTCGCCGATCAGCTGGCGCGCCTCGACGATGTCTTCAGGGCGTTGCACGAACGACAGGGCCACCCAGTCCACACCCAGTTCCAGGCCGAATGCCAGGTCGCGGCGGTCCTTTTCGGTGAGCGGGGAGAGGTCCAGCACCGCTTGCGGCACGTTGACGCCCTTGCGGTCGGAGAGCTCGCCACCGTTCAGCACTTCGGTATCGATGGCGTCACTGTGCTTGGCGGTCACCCGCAGGCGCAGCTTGCCGTCGTCGAGCAGCAGGTCCATGCCTGGCTCCAGCGCAGCGATGATTTCCGGATGCGGCAGGTTGACCCGGCGGCTGTCGCCTGGAGCCTTGTCCAGGTCCAGGCGCAGGGCCTGGCCGCGTTGCAGCTGGACCTTGCCATCAGCGAAGCGGCCGACGCGTAGCTTAGGCCCTTGCAGGTCCATGAGGATGCCCAGCGGGTAATTCAGCTGCTGCTCGACGTCGCGGATCCACTGATAGCGCAGGGCGTGGTCGGCGTGCTCGCCGTGGCTGAAGTTGAGGCGGAAGATGTTCACCCCTGCTTCGACCAGCTGGCGGATGTCGTCGATGCCTTTGATCGCAGGGCCGAGGGTGGCGAGGATCTTTACTTTTTTATCAGGCGTCATGATTGGGCAGTCTCGAGGATCAGGATGGCGCGGAAGTCGTTGACGTTGGTGCGGGTCGGCTCGGTGACGATCAGCGCATCGAGCGCGGCAAAGTAGCCGTAGCCGTTGTTGTTGTCCAGCTCGTCACTGGCCGACAGGCCCAAGGCCTCGGCGCGGGCGTAGCTGCTTGGGGTCATGAATGCGCCGGCGTTTTCTTCCGAGCCGTCGATGCCGTCGGTGTCGCCAGCCAGGGCATACACGCCCGGCAGGCCCTTGAGGCTTTCGGTGAGGCTGAGCAGGAATTCGGCGTTGCGCCCGCCACGGCCATTGCCGCGCACGGTCACGGTGGTTTCGCCGCCGGAGAGGATCACGCAGGGCGCCTTCAGTGGCTGGCCGTGCTGGACGATCTGGCGGGTGATGCCGGCGTGCACCTTGGCCACTTCGCGCGATTCACCTTCAAGGTCACCCAGGATCAGGGGGCTGAAACCGGCCTGGCGGGCTTTGACCGCGGCGGCTTCGAGCGACTGCTGGGGCTTGGCGATCAGCTGGAAGTGGCTGCGGGCCAGCGCCGGGTCATCGGCCTTGACGGTTTCCGAGGCGGGGTTGTTGAGCCAGTCGATGACGGCTTTGGGCGCTTCGATGTTGTAACGCTTGAGGATCGCCAGGGCATCGGCCGAGGTGCTCGGGTCGGCCACGGTCGGGCCGGAGGCGATGACCGTGGCCAGGTCGCCAGGTACATCGGAAATCGCATAGGTGTAGACGGTGGCCGGCCAGCAGGCCTTGGCCAGGCGGCCGCCCTTGATCGCCGAGAGGTGCTTGCGCACGCAGTTCATCTCGCCGATGGTGGCGCCGGACTTGAGCAGCGCCTTGTTGATCTGTTGCTTGTCGGCCAGGGTCAGGCCTTCGGCTGGCAACGCCAGCAGGGCAGAACCACCGCCGGAAAGCAGGAAGATGACGCGGTCTTCTTCGTTGAGGTTGCTGACCCGTTCCAGCACGCGCTTGGCCACGGCCAGGCCGGCGGCGTCGGGGACCGGGTGAGCGGCTTCGACCACCTCGATCTTCTGGCAGTTGGCGCCATGGCCGTAGCGAGTGACAACCAGCCCGGAAACTTCGCCCTGCCAGCTCTTCTCGACCACTTCGGCCATGGCGGCTGCGGCTTTGCCTGCGCCGATGACGATGACCCGGCCGCTACGGTCGGCGGGCAGGTAGGGTTCGAGGACTTGGCTTGGGTGGGCGGCGGCGATGGCTGTGTCGAACAGGTCGCGGAGAATTTTTTGCGGATCGACCGACATGGCAGGCTCCCATTTATTGTTGTTCTGCAGAATCAAAAACGCCCCTGGAACTGCCTCCGTGCAGGCCGAACCAGGGGCGGGTGTTGCTCGGTGTCACCCGCTGAACCTGTGGTCGCAGGTTCAGCGGTGTCGGCTTCATCGCGGATGAATCCGCTCCTACAAGGGGTAACGTGCAGGCGCGGATTTATCCGCGAAGGGCCGGTACAGTCTTACTTGTCGTCGCGGATCGAGAAGTTGGCCATGTGCTCCAGGCCTTTGATCAGCGCCGAGTGGTCCCAGTTGCCGCCGCCCAGGGCCTGGCAGGTGTTGAACACTTGCTGGGCGTTGGAGGTGTTGGGCAGGTTGATGCCCAGTTCCTTGGCGCCTTGCAGGGCCAGGTTGAGGTCCTTCTGGTGCAGGTTGATGCGGAAACCTGGGTCGAAGGTGCCTTTGATCATGCGCTCGGCGTGCACTTCGAGGATCTTCGACGAAGCGAAGCCACCCATCAGGGCTTCGCGTACCTTGGCCGGGTCGGCGCCGTTCTTGGCGGCGAACAGCAGGGCTTCGGCAACGGCCTGGATGTTCAGGGCAACGATGATCTGGTTGGCCACCTTGGCGGTCTGGCCATCGCCGTTACCACCGACGCGGGTGATGTTCTTGCCCATGGCTTCGAACAGCGGCAGGGTGCGCTCGAAGGCTTTCGGGCAGCCACCGACCATGATGCTCAGGGTCGCGGCCTTGGCACCGACTTCACCACCGGACACCGGGGCGTCCAGGTAGGCAGCGCCAGTGGCCTTGATCTTCTCGGCGAAGGCCTTGGTGGCGGTAGGGGAGATCGAGCTCATGTCGATCACCACCTTGTTCGGGCCGACACCTTCAGCCACGCCGTTCTCACCGAACAGGACACTTTCGACCTGCGGGGTGTCCGGGACCATGACGATGATGAACTCGGCTTCCTGGGCCACTTCTTTCGGGTTGGCCAGGGCCACCGCGCCAGCGGCGATCAGGTCAGCCGGGGCGGCGTCGTGGTGGGTGGAAACGAAGATGCTGTGACCTGCTTTCTGCAGGTTCTGAGCCATGGGCTTGCCCATGATGCCGGTGCCGAGGAATCCGATTTTAGCCATGAGAAATTACCTCTTTTGTATTTGTTGAATCTCGATTGAGCAAGCGCTGCAGGCCCCTTGTGGGAGCGGGTTCACCCGCGAAGCAGACACTGCGGTGGATGGCACCGGCTTCGCCGGTGTTCGCGGGTGAACCCGCTCCCACAGTGTCGGGTGTTTCACAGAGGCTGATGCTAGGCCTTCAGATCGCGTTATGGGTTTTCAGCCAGCCCAGGCCTGCTTCGGTGGTGGTCAGCGGCTTGTACTCCGCGCCCACCCAGCCTTGGTAGCCGATGCGGTCCAGGTGCTCGAACAGGAAGCGGTAGTTGATCTCGCCGGTGCCTGGTTCGTTGCGGCCTGGGTTGTCGGCCAACTGAATGTGGTTGATCAGTTTCAGGTTGGCTTCCATGGTGCGCGCCAGGTCACCTTCCATGATCTGCATGTGGTAGATGTCGTACTGCAGGAACAGGTTGTCGCTGCCGACTTCGGCCTGGATTTCCAGGGCCTGCTTTGTGGTGTTCAGGTAGAAGCCCGGGATGTCGCGGGTGTTGATCATTTCCATGACCAGGCGGATCCCGGCGGCCTTGAGCTTGTCAGCGGCGTAGCGCAGGTTTTCGACGAAGGTCTTGCGCACGGTGGCGCAGTCCGGGCCTTGTGGGCGAATGCCGGCCAGGGCGTTGACCTGGGTGTTGCCCAGCACCTTGGCGTATTCGATGGCCTTGTCGACACCAGCGCGGAATTCCTCGACGCGGTCAGGGTGGCAGGTGATGCCACGCTCACCTTTTGCCCAGTCGCCCGCCGGCAGGTTGAACAGCACCTGGGTCAGGCCGTTGGCGTCCAGCTGCTGCTTGATTTCGGCAGCGCTGAAGTCGTACGGGAAGAGGTATTCGACGCCGCTGAAACCAGCGTCGGCGGCAGCCTTGAAGCGGGCCAGGAAGTCCTGTTCGGTGAACAGCATGGACAGGTTGGCAGCGA
Source organism: Pseudomonas sp. NBRC 111123 (assembly GCF_001320205.1). Taxonomy (NCBI): domain Bacteria; kingdom Pseudomonadati; phylum Pseudomonadota; class Gammaproteobacteria; order Pseudomonadales; family Pseudomonadaceae; genus Pseudomonas; species Pseudomonas sp. NBRC 111123. Next base: position 18,155 of record NZ_BCAZ01000054.1, on the reverse strand, counting down.
AGCGAGGCATGAGTTGTCTCCTTGCGATGAAGGCCCCCAGGGCATGCCTGGGGGCGTCAGGCGATCAGTCCAGCAGCGAGATGGCGGTTGGCGCGTCGTTGCCGACCAGAGCCAGGTCTTCGAACTCGTTGACCGCGTTGATCTCGGTGCCCATGGAAATGTTGGTCACACGCTCGAGGATCACTTCGACCACGACCGGCACGCGGAACTCTTCGGCCATCTTCTGCGCCTTGAGCAGGGCAGGGGCGATTTCTGCCGGCTCGAACACACGGATGGCCTTGCAGCCCAGGCCTTCGACCACGGCGACGTGGTCGACACCGTAGGTGGCGGCGTCGGTCGAGTTGATGTTCTCGAACGCCAGTTGTACACAGTAATCCATGTCGAAGCCACGCTGTGCCTGACGGATCAGACCCAGGTAGGCGTTGTTCACCAGCACGTGGACGTACGGCAGGTTGAACTGCGCGCCGACAGCCAGCTCTTCGATCATGAACTGGAAGTCGTAGTCACCGGACAGCGCAACGACCTTGCGTTTCGGGTCGGCCTTGACCACGCCGAGGGCGGCAGGGATGGTCCAGCCCAGCGGGCCGGCCTGGCCGCAGTTGATCCAGTGGCGTGGCTTGTACACGTGCAGGAACTGCGCGCCAGCGATCTGCGACAGGCCGATGGTGCTGACGTAGGTGGTGTCCTTGCCGAATACCTGGTTCATCTCTTCGTATACGCGCTGCGGCTTGACCGGCACGTTGTCGAAGTGGGTCTTGCGCTGCAGGGTGGCCTTGCGCTCCTGGCAGTCTTGCAGCCAGGCCTTGCGGCACTTCAGCTTGCCTGCGGCTTTCCACTCGCGGGCCACTTCGAGGAACACGTCCAGTGCCTTGCCAGCGTCGGACACGATACCCAGGTCCGGGGTGAACACGCGGCCGATCTGGGTCGGTTCGATGTCCACGTGCACGAATTTGCGGCCTTCGGTGTAAACGTCGACGGAACCGGTGTGGCGGTTGGCCCAGCGGTTACCGATACCGAACACCAGGTCGGATTTGAGCAGGGTGGCGTTGCCGTAGCGGTGCGAGGTCTGCAGGCCGACCATGCCGACCATCAGTTCGTGGTCGTCAGGGATGGTGCCCCAGCCCATCAGGGTCGGGATTACCGGCACGCCAGTCAGCTCGGCGAACTCGACCAGCTTGTCGCTGGCGTCGGCGTTGATGATGCCGCCACCGGCTACCAGCAGTGGGCGCTCGGCGTCATTGAGCAGGGCCAAGGCTTTTTCAGCCTGTACGCGGGTAGCGGACGGCTTGTTGACCGGCAGCGGCTCGTAGGCATCGATGTCGAATTCGATTTCGGCCATCTGCACGTCGAACGGCAGGTCGATCAACACAGGGCCTGGGCGGCCGGTGCGCATTTCATAGAAGGCTTTCTGGAAGGCGTACGGCACCTGGCCTGGCTCCAGAACGGTGGTCGCCCACTTGGTCACCGGCTTGACGATGCTGGTGATGTCGACAGCCTGGAAGTCTTCCTTGTGCAGGCGAGCACGCGGCGCCTGGCCGGTGATGCAGAGGATCGGGATGGAGTCGGCCGAGGCGCTGTACAGGCCGGTGACCATGTCGGTGCCGGCTGGGCCGGAGGTGCCGATGCACACGCCGATGTTGCCTGGGTTGGCACGGGTGTAGCCCTCGGCCATGTGCGAGGCGCCTTCGACGTGACGAGCGAGGACGTGATCGATGCCACCGACTTTTTTCAGGGCCGAGTACAACGGGTTGATGGCAGCCCCCGGGATGCCGAACGCGGTATCTACACCTTCACGGCGCATGACCAGAACGGCTGCATCGATTGCTCTCATTTTGCTCATGGTTTGTGCCTCATCGATTTTGTAATTGTATACAACTTGCTTTGTGCCAAAGTGTATTCATGGCTGGCCGCTCAGGTCAACGGGTTTTCGTCGGCTTGCGTCGCTTTCGTTCGAGCGCCCGTGAAAACAGCGGTTTGCAGTCTCGCATACGATCGTTTCAATTTATTGTATACAAAAATACATTCAGTTGTGTTCTATTGGCTTATCGGTTTTTCACCTGCCCTCAGGGCTTCTCACAACAAGAAGAGGACCTTTCCATGAACGCTTTGAACCTGAAAGTCGCTGTTAGCCTGGTGAACGCCGCGCTGGCGGCGGGCCGCAAGATCAATGCAGCGCCACTGACCGTGGCCGTGCTTGATGCCGGTGGGCACCTGCTGGCCTTGCAGCGCGAGGACGGTGCCAGCCTGATTCGCCCGGAAGTGGCTACCGGCAAGGCCTGGGGGGCGATTGCCCTGGGCAAGGGCTCGCGTTTGCTGGCGCTCGATGCGCAGCAGCGGCCAGCGTTTTTCGCGGCGTTGAACGGGCTGGGCGAACGGCCGGTGGTGCCGGCGCCGGGTGGTGTGCTGATTCGTGATCAGGACGGCAAGGTGCTGGGTGCGGTAGGGATCAGCGGCGATACGTCGGATATCGACGAACAGTGCGCGATCAGTGCGATCGAAGAGGTGGGGTTGAAGGCGGATGCGGGTGTAGCGGCCTAAACCGATGTAGCCTGTTCCGGCCTATTCGCGGGTAAACCCGCTCCCACAGGGATTCCACAAGCTTCAGGCCTGTGGTGGTCCTGTGGGAGCGGGTTCACCCGCGAAGAAGCCTCCGCTGATTGTCAGGCCGCCTCGGGCTCGCAGCCTTTCAGCACCATGCGGATGATGGTGTCGGCCGCAGCATCGTAGTCGCTGTCGGCCAGCTTGGCCTTGCCGGTCACTGCCGAGATCTGCCAGTCGAAATCGGCATAGGTCTGGGTCGCTGCCCAGATGCTGAACATCAGGTGGTGGGCATCGACATGGGCGATCTGCCCGCGGTCGATCCAGCGCTGGATGCACTCGATGTTGTGCCGGGCCTGCTCGTTCAACTGCTCCACCTGGCTTGGCGACAGGTGCGGTGCGCCATGCATGATTTCGCTGGCGAACACCTTCGAGGCATGCGGCAGGTCACGCGAGATGCGGATTTTCGAGCGGATGTACGAACTCAACACTTCTTTCGGGTCACCGTCGGCATTGAACGGCGTCGAAGCCTGCATGATCGGCGCGATGATGCTTTCCAGGACCTCACGGTAGAGGTTGTCCTTGGATTTGAAGTAGTAATACACGTTCGGCTTGGGCAGGCCGGCCTTGGCGGCGATGTCGCTGGTCTTGGTGGCGGCGAAGCCCTTGTCGGCGAATTCTTCACTGGCTGCGCGCAGGATCAGCTCCTTGTTGCGCTCGCGAATGGTGCTCATGGTCAGGGATCTTCCTCGTGTCTGGCCACCTCAAAGAGGGATCGGGCATGGTAGCACCGCGCCCGACGGGCGCTCAAGGCAGCGCCTTTGGGCTAGACTCCGCCACATTCACTCATTTGGATACCCGCAAACATGGCAGGAAGCAGTCTATTGGTACTGATCGACGACATCGCCACGGTGCTCGACGATGTTTCGGTGATGACCAAGGTCGCGGCAAAGAAGACCGCCGGCGTGCTTGGCGACGACCTGGCACTGAATGCGCAGCAGGTCACCGGTGTGCGCGCCGAGCGCGAGATCCCGGTGGTGTGGGCGGTGGCCAAGGGCTCGCTGGTGAACAAGGCGATCCTGGTGCCAGCGGCGCTGTTGATCAGCGCATTCATCCCCTGGGCAGTGACGCCGCTGCTGATGCTCGGTGGCGCCTACCTGTGCTTCGAAGGCTTCGAGAAGCTGGCGCACAAGTTCCTGCATAGCAAGGAAGAGGACGAACGCCAGCACGAGGCGCGCAAGGAAGCGGTGGCCGATGCCAATGTCGACCTGGTGGCGTTCGAGAAAGCCAAGATCAAGGGCGCGGTGCGTACCGACTTCATCCTGTCCGCTGAAATCATCGCCATTACCCTGGGCATTGTCGCCGACTCGCCGCTGACGCAGCAGATCATCGTGCTGTCGGGCATTGCGGTGGTCATGACCATCGGTGTGTATGGGCTGGTGGGCGGTATCGTCAAACTCGACGACCTGGGGCTGTGGATGACCCAGAAGTCTTCAAGCCTGGCCCGTGCGGTCGGCAACGGCATCCTGCGTGCTGCGCCCTACATGATGAAGAGCCTGTCGGTGATCGGCACTGCAGCGATGTTCCTGGTCGGTGGCGGGATCCTGGTACACGGGGTAGCGCCTCTGCATCATGCAGTCGAGGCGTTCAGCGAAGGGCGCGGAGGGGCGCTGACCAGCGGCCTGCTCAATGGCGTGGCCGGTGTGCTGGCCGGAGCCGTGGTGCTGGCGGTGGTGGCGGTTGCGGGGAAACTGTGGCGCATGGTTCGCCCGGCCAGCTGAGGCGGTATGGCACCGGCGGAGCCGGTGCCATCCATCGTGATCAGTTTTCGGTCGTGACGCTCTGCTGCTCTGGCTTCCAGGCCAGCAAGCCCTGGCTGAAGCCGTAGGCGGCGCTCTGGTAGTAGGCGATTGCCCGGCGGATCAGCGGGTTGTCGCTGGTCACCGTGGTTTCGTGGCTCTTGCCCAGGGCATCCTCATGCACACGCATGCCGCCCCGCGGGCTGAGGATGGCCAGGTTGTTGCCGTCGAACAGCCCCAGGTGCTGGTAGTTGCCGATCACCACGCGTGGCGGCAGGTCGTCTTCCTTGAGCAGGTCGCGGCCGAAGAAGGTCGAGGTGTAGTCGAAGTTGAGCAGACCCAGCAGGGTCGGCGCCAGGTCGATCTGGCTGGCCAGCTTGGCGTCTTCGCGGGGCTCGATCATTTTCGGTGCGTAGATCCACAGCGGGATCTGGTAGTTGTTCACTGGCAGGTCTTCGACCCCGGCGCTACCGGCTGTGTGGTCAGCGACGAAGACGAACAGGGTGTTGTCGAACCACGGCTTGCCCTTGGCGTCCTTGAGGAACTGCGCGATGGCATGGTCGGTGTACTTCACCGCGCCTTCGCGGCCGTCGCCTGACGGGATGTCGATGCGGCCGTCCGGGTAGGTGTAGGGGCGGTGGTTCGAGGTGGTCATCAGCTGCAGGAAGAACGGCTTTTGCTGGGCGTAATTGGCATCGGCCAGCTTGAGGGTCTGCCGGTACAGGTCCTCGTCGGCCATGCCCCAGGCGTTCTTGAAGCTGATTTCGCTTTCATCGACGCTGCTCTGGTCGACGATGCGGTAACCGTTGCCGCTGAAGAAGGCATTCATGTTGTCGAAGTAACCGCGCCCGCCGTAGACGAACACAGCGTCGTAGCCTTTGGCGGTGAGTTGCTGGCCAAGGCTGGCGTAGCCGCTTTCGCGGCCGATGCGCTTGACGATGGAGCGGCCCGGGGTGGGCGGGATCGACAGGGTGATGGCTTCCAGGCCGCGGTCGGTGCGGGTACCGGTGGCGTAGAAATTGTTGAAGTACAGGCTTTCGCGGCGCAGGGCGTCGAGGTTCGGCGTGAGGTTGCGCGAATCGCCGTTGCTGCCCATGTACTTGGCGCTGAAGCTCTCGATGGTCACCAGGATGATGTTCGGTGTGCGCTGCTCACCGCTGGCGCTGATGTGGCGGCGGATGTCCTGGGGTTCCTGGCCCTGGAAGCGGGCATTGGGTTCGGCCAGTTCCTGGTGCATCTGCGCGCCGACTTCGCCGGCACCGAGGCTGGCGTAGAACTGGGTATAGTCCAGTTCGTTGTTGCGAAAGGCGGCAAAGAACTGGTACGGGCCGTTGCTGGCCAGTTCGCGCTGGTAGGCGTTGCCGCCCTGGCCGCGTGGGAACTGCTGATCGATCACCAGGATGTTCAGGCCGACCAGCACCGCCAGCAAGGCCAGCCCGGACAGGCGCTGGCGCAGGGTGGCGACAGGGCCGCTGAGGGCCTGGGCCAGTGGCTTGCGCAGCACCAGTGCGAGCAGGATCGCGGCCACCGCGATGCCGCTGAGCAGCGCCGGCAGCGGGTAGGACTCGCGGATGTTATCCAGCACTTCCTTGGAATAGACCAGGTAGTCGACGGCGATGAAGTTGAAGCGTACGCCGAATTCGTCCCAGAACAGCCACTCGGCCACGGCGACGAACAGCATCACGAACAGGCTGACCGCGAGCAAGCCACTGAGCAGCCAGCGGTGAGCACGTGAGCGCCACAATCTGCTCGGGCACAGCACCAGGTACACACCCAGTGGCAGGGCCATGTAGATAAGGAAGCTCAGGTCGTAGAGGGCACCGTCGAAGAAGATCGAGAAGTAATTGCCGCTGACCTCGTAGAGATGCGTCACCAGCAATATGAAGCGTGTCAGCAGGAAGATGCCGAACCAGGTTGAGCAGAGTAGCAGCAGATAGCGCCATGGCGCGGCGAGGGGAGTGCGCATCAAGTTGGCCTGTTTTCTTTATTGGTTGTGCGAGGGCCACGAGTCTAGTCGAATGATGCAAAAAAAATGTCAAAATTTCGCGCTGCGCGCGATTGAGGTGGCTTTATAGTCGTAATGTGCTTTTTCAGATTCTATCGGGAGGGGAATTTCACATGTTCGGTGTACTGACTTACGACGCCTACCACCTCGCGCTGTACCTCTTGACGGCGTTGGCGTGGGGGGCTTTGGGCTTTGGCTTCCTGCTGCGCGGCACCGACGCTCAGGCCCTTTACAAATGCTGTGCGATGTTCGGCCTGGCATTGACAATCAATGCGGTCGTGCTGGTGCTGGATATTTTTCGAGTCATTCCGCACCACGAAGTGGAGTTGATATTGCTGGTGTTTGGCATGTTGGTGCCGGTGAGTGTGTACTTGACTTTTAAGGCAGCTTTCATGGTGGGTAAGTTAAATCTTAAAAAGCTGTAAGTTTAAACTTACAAGTCATGTCGATGACGGCGCCGTCATATAACGGCGCTGTCACGTTTCAGCCGATCAGAAGTGCACTTTCACCAGGAAACTCATGGTGTTCTGGTCGGTGGTGAAGGCATCGCTGTCCTTGATGCCGTACTTGTTCTTCCAGTAGTCGTACTCGACACCCACATACAACTGCTTTTCGCCCAGGTGCAGCGCCTTGCCCAGGTCGTATTTGATCTGCGGGTTGAAGTGCAGGTTGGCGTGGTAGGTGCCGTGACGGTTCTCGTCGTTGTCGACCACCCAATCCATGAAGCCGTCGATCAGCACGTCGGAGTCGCCGACCGGGATGGTGTAGGACCAGACCGGGGTGATCTGCCAGACGTTGTCGCCGGCGCGGCTGCCGTCGGTGGTGCGGTTATAGAAGTTCAACTGGAAGTAGTCGAAGCCCGGGATGTTCAGGTCGAAGCCTGGGCCGATCAGGTACGACTCGGTGTCACCCTCGCCAAACTCGTAGGTCATGGCCAGCAGCACGTCCTTGACCGGGCCGAACTCGACTTTCTGGTCGAAGATCTTGTTGAACGACAGGCGCGGGCTGATCTCGCCGTAGTAGGTGTTCGGGCCGTTGCCGGCGTCCTTCTGGCCCTGGTAGAAGATTTTGTCGACGAAGATGAAGTTGTCGCCGTACTTCCAGCCATCGGCGTGCTCGAAGGTGACCGTCTGCTGGATCGCCGGGTTGACCTTGAAGTTCTTGCCCCACAGGTAGGTCAGGCTGTTGTTCTGCCACTGCAGCAGGTCGCCAGCGAACGTGGTGCCGCAGGCCAGCAGGCCGCCCGCGAGAATCAGGCTATTGATGGTACGCATTGCGAGTGTCGCTCCCTTGATTGATCTGTTGTCAGCGCTCGGTACAGGCGCTTTTGTTGTCTTTTGAGTCAGCTTTTTTCGATTGGCCACAGTTGTTTGGCAAGAGCTGCGCCAACTTTTCGGGGTTAGCTGCTACCTTCCTGCTCGACTCGTTCTGAACGGATGAAAATGGGTGTTTCAGGCTGGCAACACGTTGGCCAACCGCCCGAATTCATTGACTGAGCGGTCAGTAAACGCAGGCAGAATCCTTCCTGCCCTGATCGAGGGGGCGCGCAGATTACTGGCTTGCGCGCCGCGCCTCAAGTGCTCCGTCCTGGAGCACAGTGATTCAAACCTGGGCGTTTGATCAGGTTTTCAGAAATGTACCTTGATCAGCGCGCTGGCGACACTCTGATTGCTCTCCAGGTTGCCGCGGCTGTCGATGCCGTACTTGTCTTTCCAGTAGCTGTATTCGAAGCCGACATAGAGCTGCTTGGCACCGAGGTTCAGGGCCTTGCCCAGGTCGTACTTGACCTGTGGGTTGAAGTGCAGGTTGGCGTGGTAGGTGCCACGGCTGTTCTGGTCGTTGTCCGGGACCCAGTCCATGTAACCGTCGATCAGAATGTCGGATTTGCCCACAGGGATGGTGTAGGACCAGCCGGGGGTGATCTGCCAGACGTCGTCACCGGGGCGGCCGCCTTCGGTCTGGCGCATGTAGAAGTTGAGGGTGAAGTAGTTGAAGCCGGGAATGTCCAGGTCGAAGCCGGGGCCGATCAGGTAGGCCTCGTTGTCGCCTTCGCCACGTTCGTAGGTCATCGCCAGCAGCACGTCCTTGACCGGGCCGAAGGCCAGCTTCTGGTCGAAGATCTTGCCGAACGACAGGCGCGGGCTGAATTCACCGTAGTAGGTGGTCACCCCTTTGCCGGGGTCGGGCTTGCCGTTGTAGAAGATCTTGTCGACGAACAGGAAGGTGTCGCCGTACTTCCATTTGTTGGCGTGCTCGAAGGTGATGGTCTGCTGGATGTCGGGGTTGACCTTGAAATCCTTGCCGTACAAGTAGGTCAGGCTTTCGCCATGCCACAGCAGCCAATCGCCTGCATGGGCGGGGAGGGTGGCCAGCAGGCTGCTGCCCAGCAGCAGGGACGAGGTGATGCGCTTCATGTTGTGATTCCCGGACTTATTGTTTTTGTTGGCGGTTTTTTCGGCGCGCAGGCGCCCCGAGCGGCCCATTCCGGCGGGTCGACGGTAAAGCGGTTACTGCGGAATATGAGCAGGGGCGGCAAACTGCGCCGCCCCGCCTGGGGCTCAATGCTGGTGGCAGGCGTCGTTATGCACGGCGCGCTCGGCACCACCGAGGATGTTGAACAGCACGTTGAGCACCAGGGCACTGACCGTGGCCATGGCGATCCCGCTGTGGGTGATGGGCTCCATCCACTGCGGCATCTGCGCGAAGAACTCCGGCTTGACCACAGGGATCAGGCCAAAGCCGACGCTCACCGCCACCAGCAACTGGTTGCGGCGGTCGCCAATGTCGGCTTCCTGGAGGATCTTGATTCCGGTGGCGGTGACCATGCCGAACATGGCAATGGACGCGCCGCCCAGTACTGCGGGCGGGATCGAGGCGATCAGGAAGGCCGCCTTTGGCAGCAGGCTGAGCACGATCAGCAGTGCACCCGCCGTTACCGTGACGTAACGGCAACGCACGCCAGTCATCTGCACCAGGCCGATGTTCTGGGCGAACGAGGAGTGGGTGAAGGTGTTGAAGAAACCGGCGATGAACGACGCACCGGCATCGCACAACAGGCCGCGACGCAGCATTCCTGGTGTCACTTCACGGTCTGTCACCTTGCCCAGGGCGAGGAACATGCCCGTGGACTCGACGAAGATGATCACCACCACCAGGCACATCGACAGGATCGGCGCCAGGCTGAAGGTCGGCATGCCGAAGTGCAGTGGGGTGACCACTTGCAGCCACGGTGTGTCGCTCAGGCCCGTCAGGTCGACCATGCCGATGGAGCCGGCCAGGATGTAGCCCAGGCCCATGCCCACCAGGACCGAAACGTTGACCCAGAAGCCGCGCATGAAGCGGTTGATCAACAGGATGACTGCCAGCACCAGGCCAGCCACCATCAGGTAGATCGGCGAACCGAAAGTCGTTGCGTCCTGGCCGCCACCGGCCCAGTTGACTGCCACCGGGAACAGCGACAGGCCAATCGAGGTGATCACCGTGCCGGTGACCAGTGGAGGGAAGAAACGTACGACCTTGGACATGAACGGCGCGATCAGCATACCGAAGAACCCGGCAGCGATGGTTGCGCCGAAGATCCCCTGCAGGCCTACGCCCGGCATGCCGGCCATGGCCACCATGCTGCCGACGGCAGCGAAGCTGGCACCCATCATCACTGGCATGCGGATCCCGACCGGGCCGATACCGAACGACTGGATGATGGTGGCGACACCGGCGACCAGCAGGTCGGCGTTGATCAGGAAAGCGACTTCTTCACGGGACAAACCCGCGGCCTGGCCGATGATCAGAGGGACGGCAATCGCACCCCCGTACATCAGCAGTACGTGTTGCAGGCCTACCAGGATCAGTTGGAACAGGGGCAGAGGCTGTCGCGGCGGCGCAACTGGAATGTACGCCTTGCGTGACTCGGACATGCAGCACCTCGAGTTTTGTTTTTATTCTCGGATCCAAGCGCCCGTCGCATACGGCAGGCCCGTTGGAGGCAGCCTGGGGTTCCCGCATGCAGTCGAACGCTCGATGCTTGCTTGTTGCATGAATCTGTAAAGGGCGAGGCCGGGGGTACCGGCCTCTTCGCGGCGCAAGGCCGCCCCCGCCAGGGCGCGCGGACGCCCAGGCAGGAGAGGGTGGATCAGTTGACCTGAGCGCCTTTGGCGATCCAGTCACCGACGAGCTTGCGCTCTTCGGCGGTCATCTGGGTGATGTTGCCCAGTGGCATGATCTGGCTGGCGACCGCTTGCGCTTGAATGCGCGCGGCCTGGGCCTGGATCTGCTGCGGGGTGTCGAACATCACGCCGGCAGGTGCTGCGCTGAACAGTGGGCTGGTCGGTTTCGACGAGTGGCACACGCTGCAGCGTTCCTGGATGACTTTGTGGATCTTGTCGAAGTCGCCACCGGCAGCCTGTGCGGTCGCCTGGGCCGGAGCTTCGGCTGGTGCGGCTGGCGCTTCGGCGGCCTTGGCGGCTTCCTCGGCTCGCAGCTCGGCAGCGGTCTTGCCACCTACGGCGGTGGCCGGCAGCGGCTGGTACTCAACCTTCGCCGCGGCCTGCTCAGGGCTGACTGCCATCGGCTTTGGACCTGTGACATAGGCCAGGCAGATCATCGCCAGGGCGCCGACCGGCAGGGTCCAGGCGTACTTGTTGCTGTCGTGGCGGGTGTTGAAGTAGTGGCGGATCAGAACCGCGGCTACTGCGATACCCGCCAGGATCAGCCAGTTGTACTGGCTACCGTAGGTGCTCGGGAAGTGGTTGCTGATCATGATGAACAGCACCGGCAGGGTGAAGTAGTTGTTGTGACGCGAGCGCAGCAGGCCCTTGGCCGGCAGTACCGGGTCCGGAGTCTGGTTGTTCTCGATCGCCGCCACCAGCTGGCGCTGGGCCGGCATGATGATGCGGAACACGTTACCGACCATGATGGTGCCGATGATCGCGCCGGTGTGCAGGTACGCACCACGGCCGCTGAACACCAGGCTGAAGCCGAAGCAGGCAGCGATGATCAGGACGAACAGCACGGCGCCGAGCAGGGCAGGGTGCTTGCCCAGCGGCGAGTCGCACAGGAAGTCGTAGATGAACCAGCCGGCAACCAGCGAACCGATACCGATGGCCACGCCTTCGGCACCGCTCAGGGTGCTGCCGGGTGCCAGCAGGTACAGGCTCGGGTTCCAGTAGAACACCACGCACAGCAGGGCGATACCGGACATCCAGGTGAAGTAGGCTTCCCATTTGAACCAGTGCAGGTTCTCGGGCATTTTCGGGGGTGCGAGCTTGTATTTCTCCAGGTGGTAGATACCACCGCCGTGAATCGCCCAGAGATCACCCGACAACCCATCGCGCGGGTTGCTTCGGTTCAGGTGGTTCTCCAGCCAGACGAAGTAGAACGATGCACCGATCCAGGCGACACCGGTGATCATGTGAACCCAGCGAATGCTCAGGTTCAGCCATTCGTGAAGGTGTGCTTCCACAGTATGTACCTCTGCCAGTCACCGAGAAGGATGACTGACCTTTTCTTATTGGTGGGGATTGAGGATCAGCATCTGTTCCTCGGTGAAGTAATGCTCATCGCAGTTGTTGCCAGAACCACTGCGATCAACCACCAGGAAATCATCCCGCTTTTCGATCGTCAGCACCGGGTGGTGCCACACGCCGCGATGGTAATTAACGCCCTGCCTGCCATTACTGCGGAAGGCACGGACCAAGCCTGATACAGGTGCATCGCCAACCGGCGCGACCACGATCAGAAAGGGGTTGCCGAGCAGCGGAATGAAAGCCTGGCTGCCCAGCGGATGGCGTTCCAGCATGCGCACGGTCAACGGCATGTCCTGCGCGTCGGCGCGGAAGATGCTGATGATCGCCTTGTCTTCAGGCTCGGCGGTCTCGACCGTGGCGAGCTTGTGAAAGCGCATGGTCGAGCCGTTGTTGATCATGAAGTGGTCGCTGCCGTCGGTTTCGATCACGTCTCCGAAGGGGGCGAAGGCTTCTTTGGTCAGGGGCTCGATCATCAGGGTGCGCATGCGGTTATCTCTTCTATTGTTCGTTTTTCTAAAATAGGGTTCGGCTGTCGCTTACAGTTGCAGCAGGCGGAACAGGGCGATCAGGTTGATCTGCGCCAGGGCTTCCTTGAACTCGGTATCGGCGTCGTTGTGGATGCGCTTTTCAAAGGAAGCGAGGATCTGGTGCCGGTTGCTGCCCTTCACCGCCATGATGAACGGGAACTGGAACTTGGCCTTGTAGGCGTCGTTCAGCTCGGTGAAGCGGGCGAACTCTTCGGCGGTGCACTGGTGGATACCGGCGCCGGCCTGTTCGTTGGTGCTCGATTCGGTCAGCTCGCCCTGGATGGCGGCTTTGCCGGCCAAGTCCGGGTGAGCGTTGATCAGCGCCAGTTGGGAGGCAGGGTTGGCGCTGAGCAGGATGTCGCTCATGCGCTGGTGCAGCGCCTCGATCTCGTCCAGTTCACCCAGCTGGCCCAGGTCGTAGGCTTTTTCGGCGACCCACGGCGAGTGCTCGTAGATGTCGGCGAAAACCTTGACGAAGGCGTCACGGTCCAGGGTGGAGGGCTTGAGGGTCTTGAAGGCGGTCATCAGGCGTTCTCTTTCTTGTACGGGTGGGTGGCGTGCCAGTGGCGGGCGATGTCCACGCGACGGGCGAACCAGACCTGGTCGTGGCTCTTGGCGTAATCGACGAAGCGCTTCAGCGCAGCCAGGCGCGCCGGGCGGCCGACCAGGCGGCAGTGCAGGCCGATAGAAAGCATCTTCGGTGCTTCGGCACCTTCGGCGTACAGCACGTCGAAGGCGTCTTTCAGGTACTGGAAGAACTGCTCGCCGCAGTTGAAGCCCTGTACCTGGGTGAAACGCATGTCGTTGGTGTCCAGGGTGTAAGGGATCACCAGGTGCGGCTTGCCGGTCGGGTTGTTCGGCTCCCAGTAGGGCAGGTCGTCGTCGTAGGTGTCGCTGTCATACAGGAAGCCACCTTCCTCCATGACCAGGCGGCGGGTGTTCGGGCCGGTGCGGCCGGTGTACCAGCCCAGCGGGCGTTCGCCGGTGAGTTCGGTGAGGATGCGGATGGCTTCGAGCATGTGCTCGCGCTCCTGGGCCTCGTCCATGTTCTGGTAGTCGATCCAGCGGTAGCCGTGGCTGCAGATCTCGTGGCCGGCTTCGGCCATGGCGCGGATCACGTCGGGGTGGCGCTGGGCGGCCATGGCCACGGCGAAGATGGTCAGGGGGACGCCGCTGTCCTTGAACAGCTTGAGCAGGCGCCACACACCGGCACGGCTGCCGTATTCGTACAGCGATTCCATGCTCATGTTGCGCGCACCCTGCAGCGGCTGGGCGGCTACCATTTCGGACAGGAAGGCTTCGGACTCTTTGTCACCGTGCAGGATGTTGCGTTCGCCGCCTTCCTCGTAGTTGAGGACGAAAGACAGCGCGATGCGAGCGTTGCCCGGCCATTGCGGGTGAGGAGGGTTGTTGCCGTAACCGATCAGGTCGCGAGGGTAGTCAGCGCTCACTGCAGTCTTCCTTCTTGTGCGTTTGTGCGGGGGTGGGCGGGCCGCGTCGGGATGTCGCACCACCGGATGGGCTGATTGTATACAACTTCTGAAATCTTTTGTAAGCCTGTTTTTCCGCATTTCTTCCCTTTTGTCGCATGAGAATGCAGTGCAAGAAACCTGCCTGATTGGTCAGTTAATGACGTCAGGCTTTGCACAGCGCCTGTATTTGCGACTGATGGCCGGTTTATCGGGGCTACGACGGAAGGGATTAAAAAATTGTGTACAATCTGGCGATGAAATGTCTTAATGGCGTCATTCCCGCACATCGCAGGCCCCATGCCGGGGCGTTGGCTGTGTATTTTTTGCCCATAGATTGAACAAGAGGCGACAAGCAGATGGGACGTTTGACCACACACGTACTGGATGCCGCGCATGGCTGCCCAGGCAGCTCGATCAAGGTCGAGCTGTACCGCGTCGAAGGCCAGCAGCTGGAGCTGGTGAACACCGCCCTGACCAACAGCGATGGCCGCGTCGACGCGCCGCTGCTGCAGGGTGACGACTACCGCAGTGGCGTTTACCAGTTGCAGTTCAGCGCTGGCGACTACTACCGCGCCCGCGGCGTGCAACTGCCGGCCCAGGCGTTTCTGGATGTTGTTGTGCTGCGCTTTGGCATCGACGAGCAGCAGGAGCACTACCACGTGCCGCTGCTGATCTCGCCGTACAGCTATTCGACCTATCGTGGAAGCTAGTTGGTCGCTAGAAGAATCTTCGTAGGTCCTTTGGCCCGCTCTCACACTGGCGGGCTTTTTTTCGTCTGGTGTTTATTCGCTTGCAGGTGGAGTCATCAGCGCGACTGACATTTTTGTCAGTAGTCGCCCGTGGGCTCATTCTGCATGATCGGGTTTCCTGTGGCACTTTGAGGCCTTATCAGATGAGCACCAGAAATGTGTATTCGCCCCATGGCGTTCGAAGCACCGCTACGGCACCTAGCGGGGTAGTAGGCTTCAATGGTGAGTTTTTTCATGCTGCACTGGGATGTTATGCACTCGGAAATGGGCACCGGGTATACAACCCCCGTTTGATGCGATTCATCAGCCCAGATGCGTTGAGCCCGTTTCTCAAAGGCGGTATCAACGCTTATGCCTACTGCCTGAATGACCCTGTCAACGGGCGGGATCCCAGTGGCAAGGTCCCTTTTTTAAAGAGTGCAGTTCAAGTTTTTGGTCGTTTTGCTACTCAGGCAGCCAGTCGTTTCAAATCGCTTACCCAGGATGGAGGGCCTACGAACAATCAATACTGGAATATGCGTGAAGAGATGAGCTACGCGAGACAGCATGTAAAAAAAAGCAAGACTTTATACCGTGTCATCAGCAGTAGAAACGGCTTCGAGCAACTGGAACCAGGGTTAAACCATAAATTTGTATTCACGAATGAAAAAAGGCTTGTCGTGTTCAGCAGCAAGGATGACGCGACGATGCCTAGTCACGGTAGTCTCGCTGAATACTCGGGGCAGGGATTTGGTACGAAGGGGCTGGGTGAGAAAGCGATCAGCGCAGGGTATATTGTCATCGGTGACAATGGTCAAATTTCGCTCAATCACTACTCTGGTCACTTTCAGCCCAGATTCGAGGATCTGTACCCCGTACAGGAATACGCGAAGGGACTCGGAGTTGAAGTAGCGCTCATACGTATTGGCTTATACGATTCGCCCTGAGAGGCAGTTGGTAGCGCATTGTTCGTTTTACGCATTTTGCCTGCGAAGTCAGCGGTATTTACAAAGGGCGCGAGGCGCCCTTTGTTGTTGCGAGGGGTTATAGGAAGACAAATTTAGCAATGAAGATCGCGCACAGTACCCACAGGCTGGCCGAGATTTCCTTGTACTTACCGGTACCCGCCTTCAGCGCCACATAGCTGATAAAGCCCAAGGCAATACCGTCAGCGACCGAGAATGTCAGCGGCATCATGATCACTGTGACGATCGCCGGAATGCTGTCGGTGGCTTCGTCCCAATGAATGTGCGCCATGCTGCCCATCATCAGCATCGCCACATAGATCAGGGCACCGGCAGTTGCGTAAGCCGGGATCATTCCAGCCAATGGCGCGAAAAACATCGCGGCGATGAACAGAATGCCGACTACCACGGCCGTCAGGCCCGTGCGTCCGCCAGCTGCGACACCCGCGGCACTTTCCACATAGCTGGTCACTGGTGGCACGCCAACAACTGCACCGAACACGCTAGAAGCACTGTCAGCCTTCAACGCCTTCGACAGGTTCTCGATGCGCCCATCCGGCGCCACCAGGTTGGCCCGCTGCGCCACGCCCATCAGCGTGCCTGCGGTGTCGAACATGTGCACGAACAGGAACGCCAGCACCACGCTGATCATGCTGACATTGAATACGCCGGCCACGTCCATTGCCATCCAGGTCGGTGCCAGGCTTGGCGGCATCGACATCACCCCGCCGAACTTCACCAGCCCCAGGCCCCAGCCCGCAAGGGTGACGCCAATGATGCTGATCAGGATTGCGCCGAACACCCGCTTGTAGCTGAGGATGGCGATCAGCAGGAAGCACACCGCCGCCAGCAGCGGCCCCGGCTCATGCAGCGAACCCAGCTTGATCAGGGTGGCGGGGCTGTCGACGATGATGCCTGCTGTCTTCAGGCCGATCAGCCCGAGAAACAATCCGACGCCGGCCCCCATGGCATGGCGCAGGCTCACCGGGATGCTGTTCAGCAGCCATTCGCGCACTTTCGATAATGTCAGGAACATGAACAGCACGCCCGAGACGAACACCGCCCCCAGCGCCGTTTCCCAGTTGTAGCCCATGGTGCCGACCACGGTGTAGGTAAAGAAGGCATTCAGCCCCATGCCCGGCGCCAGGCCCACCGGCCAGTTGGCATACAGGCCCATCAGCAGGCAGCCCAGCGCGGCGGCAATGCAGGTGGCGACGAAAGCGGCACCATGGTCGATGCCGGCGTCGGCCATGATGTTTGGGTTGACGAAGATGATGTAAGCCATGGTGATGAAGGTGGTCACCCCGGCGATCAGTTCGGTTCTGACAGTGCTGCCGTGTTGCTTGAGTTTGAAAATCCGCTCCAGCCAACTCGTTTCGAGCGGCGGCGCGAGATCCAGCGTAGGTGCTTCGGATTTGCGGCTTTCCACAGCGAGTACTCCTCAAGTCTTTCTTGTTGTTGTTGGAGCCAGGGTCCTGAGCAATGCACTTGGTGGCTCCACGAGGGAAGGCAGACGTCTGACGCGCTTTGTTGACTCACGAGTCAAGAAGTTGCTGGGTGGATTATGCTTTTGTGTACAAAGAATGCAAATAATGTTTTATCTTTTGTGTGCGCAATGCGTCGTACAACGGCTATATAGGTAAAACGCCCCCTGCGGAATCGCCTCAGCCTGTGTACAATGGCGCCATACTTTCTCTTCGTGCCTCGAGAGCCCATGAACGAACAGCTGCAACCTCTGAAAAAACCTGCGCGCACTGGCAAGGCCGGCCGCAGTGGTACCCAGGACGACATCGTCTACGCGCATATTTTCGAGGCGATCCTCGAGCAGCGATTGGCGCCGGGCACCAAGTTGAGCGAGGAAGCGCTGGGCGAGATCTTTGGCGTCAGCCGCACCATCATCCGCCGCGCCCTGTCGCGGCTGGCCCACGAAAGCGTGGTGCTGCTGCGGCCTAACCGCGGTGCCGTGGTGGCCAGCCCGACGGTGGAAGAGGCGCGGCAGGTGTTCTTTTCGCGGCGCATGGTCGAACGGGCCATCACCGAGCTGGCCGTGCAGCACGCCTCCCTGGAGCAGCTCAACGAACTGCGTCAGATGGTGCGCGAGGAGCGCGACAGCTTCTCCCGTGGCGACCGCGGCGCCGGTATCCGCCTTTCCGGCGAGTTCCACCTGAAGCTCGCTGAAGCCGCAGGCAACGCACCGCTGGTCAGCTTCCAGCGCAGCCTGGTATCGCAGACTTCGCTGATCATCGCCCAGTACGAGAGCGGCACCCGTTCGCATTGCTCCTATGACGAGCACATGCAGTTGATCGATGCCATCGAGGCGCGCGATGCGGAGCAGGCCGTGAGCCTGATGATGCACCACATGGACCACATCGACAGCAAGCTGAACCTGGACGACGAGAGTGCCTCGGACGACCTGCACGCCGTGTTCTCGCACTTGCTGAAAAAGCCCAAGGCTTCCGCCAAGGGTTGATCGTTTGCCTGGATTCATGGGCTCGCATTCCCTGTGGGAGCGACTTTAGTCGCGAACACCGGCTTCGCCGGTGCCATCCACCGCGTCGTCTTCTTCGCGGGTGAACCCGCTCCCACAGGGATCGCGTAG
>NZ_BCAZ01000053.1:0-40225 GCF_001320205.1 Pseudomonas sp. NBRC 111123 | reverse complement strand
GGCGGAAGCGGTGGTGGCAGCGGCGGCGGCCACGCAGGCAATAGCGGCAGCGGCCACGGTGAAGCAGGCCAAGGCCATGACGGCAGTTCAAACGCCGGACGCAGCAGCAACCACGCTGAAGCCGGTGATGATCATGGCAACCATGTTGGCGGTGAGCCCGGTGACGATCATGGCAATCATGTTGGTGGTGAACCTGGCGACGATCATGGCAATCACGTTGGTGGTGAACCTGGCGACGATCGTGGCAACCATGTGGGTGGCGAACCGGGTGATGACCGCGGTGCTCATGCCGCAGGCGAAGCCGGCGATGACAACAGCAGGAGCTGACTGGCAGTGAACAGCCCATACAAGACCCAGGGGACGGGTTTTGTATGAGCGGGTATCAGGCAGCACATTTGCCCTTCATCACGCATTTGCGGTGAGCGCCGACAGTTTTTTCTCATTCTGGGTGGGAAGTAGTTACAGTTTGTGTGGGATCTTTTCCCGCGCCGTACACTGGGTTCAACTGTCAAGGAATGCGCTTCATGCAATCGCCCACTTTACCCCCGTCCATGTTGAGCGCCCTGCGCAGGGTAATGCGCCCTCTGGTGCGTCTGATGCTGCGCAAGGGGGTGACCTACACGACGTTTACCGACCTGCTCAAGGAAGTGTTCGTCGATGTGGCCCATCGTGAATTTCGCCTGGGCGACAAGGTGCCGACAGACAGCCGCATCAGCCTGCTGACTGGCGTGCACCGCAAGGATGTGCGGCGGCTGCGAAGCGAAGTTGACACGTCGATCGCCGCACTGCCGGAAAACATCACCTTGGGTGCGCAATTGGTGAATGTATGGACCAGCACCCCACCGTTCTGCTCCGACGCTGGGCAGGCGTTGGCGCTGCCTCGGCTGGCCAGTGTTGGCGGCGATTGCTCGTTCGATGCCCTGGTGGCGAATGTCAGTACCGACATCCGCGGGCGAGTAGTACTGGATGAGTGGCTGCGCCTGGGCATCGTCCGGCTTGATGATCAGGATTGCGTCCACCTCGAGGCCCAGGCATTCGTGCCGCAGAAGGGCTTCGAAGAAAAAGCCGCGTACTTCGGCCATAACCTGCATGACCACGCCTGCGCTGCGGTGCATAACCTCAGCGGCGAAGGCTTGCCATTCTTCGAGCGCAGCGTGCACTACGATGCCTTGACCTCGGCCAGTGTCGACACGCTGCGCGAAGCGGTGACCAAGGACGGGATGCAGACCCTGCTGGCCTTCAGCAGGCTGGCTGCAGAACTGGAAAACACCGACGTGCCAAGCCGCGAGCAACGCCAGCGAATCACGGTCGGGCTTTATTTCTACACTGAAGCCACCGATCCCGATTCGTCGAAGACGCCGGCACCATGAGACCCCTCGCGCGCTGCCTCAGTATCGTCGCACTCGTTCTGGTTTTCGGGCTGAGCTTGGTGGCGCCTGCCTGGGTGGCTGCAGCACCGGTTTGTGTCAGCCGTGATGAAGTGGGGATGGCCGGTGCAGCGGGCATGCAGTTCCCCGGGGGAGTGGGTGGTACCGGTGCCAGGACCGGCGGTGTTGGCGGCACTGGCGTGCGCAGCGAGAACGGTGGCGTGGGCGGCACAGGTGCGCCGAGCCAGCAGCGCCCCGGCGGCACTGGCGGTACCGGTGCGGTCGCGGAGGGCGTCGACGCTAGCTTCATCGATCGCGGCCATGGCGGTGTGGGCGGTAGTGGCGCGCCGATCCAGCGTCCGGGCGGTACCGGTGGCACGGGAATCGTCGGCACCATCACCGGGTTCGCGTCGATCTGCGTCAATGGCCAGGAGGTGCACTACGGCAAGGATGTACCCGTGAGTCAGAATGGTGCTCCTGCCAGCAGCGCTCATCTGGCGATAGGGCAGGTTGTCGCGGTGGAGGCCTATGGCACACAGCGCGGCCTGCAAGCGGGGCGCATTGCGATCCTCAACGTTTACGAAGGGCCACTGACTGCACTGCCTAATGCATCGCAGCCACTGCGGGTCATGGGCCAACCTGTGCGGCTTGCCGCTGGGGCGCGGGTGGCTGAAGGGCTGCGCCCGGGCGAACCGGTCAGGGTCAGCGGCCTGCGCGACGCTGCTGGAGAAGTGGTGGCAAGCCGTATCGAGCGGGCACCTGGGCTCAGAGAGGCCAGTGCCATTGGTGCGATCGACCACCCCGGTAGCCTCCAGGGGCTCAAGCTCGGGACCCGCGTGGCACCGGCGCGGGAAGTGCTGGTGCGTGGTCAATGGACCGGGCGCCAGCTGGAAGTGGCGCAAACCCGCCCAGACCCGAGCCTGCCGTTTGCTGGCCGCGTGCAGACAGCTGTGATCGAGGGGCTGGTGCAGCGTACCCAGGCGCATCAGCTGGTGGTGGCGGGCATCAATGTGACGCTGGGGCAGGATACCGTGATCGTCGGCAGACAGCCTGCGGCAGTTGCGCTCGACCAACGCGTGCGGGTAAGCGGGGTCTTCAGTGCTGCGCATGAGCTAAGGGCATCTAGCATCGAGTTCCACGACGATCGCCCCGACAATTCGGGCAGAGGGCATTCGGGGCGCGGCAGCGAACACGGTAAAAGCGGCTCGGGAAGCTCGAGCAACAGTGGCCAGGGTGAACGTGGTCTCTCCAGCACCCGCAACGAAGGCAGTGATGAGCAGCGTGGACGGCGTTCGGATAGCGGTTCCAGTGGCCATGACAGCGTTGGAAGTGAGGACAGATCTGGAAGGTCGGGGCATATCGATAGCGTGGAGGAGCGCGAGACCAGTAACAGCGGCAGCTCTGGTCGGGTGGAGAAGGTCGAGGCAGTAGAAAACGTAGAGCTCGAAAAAGTCGAGAAGGTGGAAAAGGTCGAAAAAGTAGAAAAGCCCGAGAAGGTCGAGAAGGTCGAGAAGGTAGAAAGACCCGAGAAAGTCGAGAAGGTGGAAAAAGTCGAGAAAGTCGAAAGACCCGAGAAGGTCGAGAAGGTGGAAAAGGTCGAGAAAGTCGAAAAGCCTGAAAAAGTCGAGAAAGTGGAAAAAGTCGAAAAGGTGGAAAGACCCGAAACGGTAGAGAAGGTCGAAAAAGTCGAGCATCCAGAGCGTTCCGGGCATTAGGTAACTAGGCTGGGTAAGTCAGATCACACTTCCCGATGCAATACTGAGGTGCAGATGCGACCTACGCTCCCTCTTTTCGCCTGTTTGTTGTCCTGTACCAGTGTGCCGGTTCTGGCCGATGCCTTCAGCGCCTCCATTGGCATGGACTATTCGAGTGGCGACTATGGCACGGGTACCACTTCGGAAATCTGGTACGTCCCCGTGGTCGGCAAATATGAAACCGGCCCCATGACTTACAAAGTCACCGTGCCCTGGCTGCGCATCACCAACCCTGAAGTAGGCCCGAATGGCGACCCCTTGCCTGGTGGCTGCCATGCAGTGGAGAGCGGGTTGGGCGACACGGTTGCCAGCGCAGGTTATGCATTGCTCGATGGCAGTGACGGTGGCCTGATGCTGGACCTCATCGGCAAGGTCAAATTTCCCACTGCTGATGAAAAGCAGTGCCTGGGCACGGGTGAGTACGACTTTACCGGCCAGGTTGATATCGCCAAGGCGTTCGGCCCGCTGACCGGCTTCGCAACCCTGGGCTGGAAGAAGTTCGGCGACCCGCCTGACAGCGACTTCAGAGATCCGATATTTGTTAGCCTGGGCTTTGCCATTCCTGTGGCGCAGCGTACCTCGGTGGGCGCCTCGTACGACTGGCGGCAGAAAGTCGTCTCGACGGGGTCACAGATCCAGGAACTGACTCTGTTCCTGACCCATAAGCTCAACCGGGAATGGAAAGTTCAACTGTATGCGGTCAAGGGCTTTTCCGACGCCAGCCCTGATGCAGAAGGTGGACTGATGGTTTTTCATACCTTCTGATAAAAAAGCCCCTGCCGGGTATTTCCACATTGGGAATACCCGGCAGGGGCTTTTCATGTGCGGGCCGCGTTAAACGGGTTCAGCCCACATGTCGTACTCATCGGCATCCACCACACGGCAACGCACTTTGTCGCCCGGCTTGAAGCCATGGTTACCGTCGATGAACACGCTGCCGTCGATTTCCGGGGCATCGAAGAAGCTGCGGCCAACCGAGCCCTGCTCCTCGACTTCGTCGATCAGCACGTCGATTTCCTTGCCGATGCGCAGTTGCAGGCGGGCGGCGCTGATGGCTTGCTGGTGCGCCATGAAGCGGTCCCAACGGTCCTGCTTGACGTCATCCGGTACGTCTTCCAGGCCCAGGTCATTGGCCGGGGCGCCTTCGACCGGCGAGTACTGGAAACAGCCGACGCGGTCGAGCTGGGCTTCGGTGAGCCAGTCCAGCAGGTACTGGAAGTCTTCCTCGGTCTCGCCAGGGAAGCCGACGATGAAGGTCGAGCGGATCACCAGCTCAGGGCACTGCTCGCGCCAGTTCTTGATGCGTGCCAGGGTACGGTCTTCGAAGGCTGGGCGCTTCATCGACTTGAGTACCTTGGGGCTTGCGTGCTGGAACGGGATGTCCAGGTACGGCAGGATCTTGCCGGCGGCCATCAGCGGGATCACGTCGTCGACGTTCGGGTACGGGTAGACGTAGTGCAGGCGCACCCAGGCACCCAGGCTGCTCAGCGCTTCGCACAGTTCGAGCATGCGGGTCTTGACCGGGCGGCCATTCCAGAAGTCGGTCTTGTATTTGACGTCGACGCCGTAGGCGCTGGTGTCCTGGGAGATCACCAGGATTTCCTTGACGCCGGCCTTGACCAGGCGCTCGGCTTCGCTCAGCACTTCACCGACCGGGCGGCTGACCAGCTTGCCGCGCATCGACGGGATGATGCAGAAGCTGCAGCTGTGGTTACAGCCTTCGGAGATCTTCAGGTAGGCGTAGTGGCGCGGGGTCAGCTTGACACCCTGTGGCGGCACCAGGTCGATCAGCGGGTTGTGGTCCTGGCGTGGCGGCACCACTTCGTGCACGGCATTGACCACCTGCTCGTACTGCTGCGGGCCGGTCACCGACAGCACGCTCGGGTGCACGTCACGGATGCTGCCTTCTTCGACACCCATGCAGCCGGTGACGATGACCTTGCCGTTTTCCTTGATCGCTTCACCGATCACTTCCAGCGACTCGGCCTTGGCGCTGTCGATGAAGCCGCAGGTGTTGACCACCACTACATCGGCATCCTCGTAGGTGGGCACGACTTCATAGCCTTCCATGCGCAGCTGGGTCAGGATGCGCTCGGAATCGACCAGGGCCTTGGGGCAACCCAGGCTGACGAAACCAACCTTGGGGGTGGCGGGAGTGGTGGACATGACTAACCTCGGTATTGAATGCAGTTCGCCCTGGCGCAGCCGGGGGCGATCTTGACGGACGCTTTTGGCGCCTCTGATCAAAAAGTGCGCAATTCTAGCGAGCGCACGGTCGCTTGACCAGCAGAAAAGCGACGAACGCTGCGCTATGCTTCGCGCCATTGCGCCGGGGTCATTGCATGCCCCTGACGCAGGAGTGAATTCTACCGGCCTTCAAGGCCATCTGCGGGAGTGTTCGATGGTTCAGGCAAGCAGTCACGCCGAAGGCGGGCACGCGGGGAAGCAGGGCGCGACACGGTCGCTGGGCCTGCTCGTGGCAGCGGTCGGGGTGGTTTATGGCGATATCGGTACCAGCCCCTTGTATACCCTTAAAGAGGTCTTTACCGGCGGTTACGGGGTGCCGGTCAACCATGATGGTGTGCTGGGCATCCTCTCGTTGATCCTCTGGTCGCTGCTGTGGGTAGTGTCGTTCAAGTATGTGATGTTCATCCTGCGTGCCGACAACCAGGGCGAGGGCGGCACCATGGCATTGACCGCGCTGGCGCGACGGGCCACGGCGGCTTATCCGCGGCTGCGTGCGCTGATGGTTGTCTGCGGCCTGATCGGCGCCTCGCTGTTCTACGGTGACAGCATGATCACGCCGGCGGTATCGGTGTTGTCCGCCGTTGAGGGCATGGGCCTGGCGTTCGAAGGCATCGACCACTGGGTAGTGCCCATTTCGCTGGTGGTGCTGGTGGCCCTGTTCCTGGTGCAGAAGCACGGTACCGACAAGATCGGCAAGCTGTTCGGCCCGATCATGGTGGTCTGGTTCCTCGCGCTTGCCGCGCTGGGCGCGCATGGCATCTCCCAGAGCCCGGAAGTGCTCAAGGCGTTCAACCCTGGTTGGGCAGTGAATTTCTTCATCGTCCACCCCGGCATGGGGGTGGCCATTCTCGGTGCCGTGGTGCTGGCGCTGACCGGTGCCGAGGCGCTGTATGCCGACATGGGCCACTTCGGCCGCAAGCCGATCGCCCGCGCCTGGTTCGCGTTGGTGCTGCCGGCGTTGGTGCTCAACTATTTTGGCCAGGGGGCAATATTGCTGCAGAACCCCGAGGCCGCCCGTAACCCGTTCTACCTGCTGGCGCCAGGCTGGGCGTTGCTGCCGATGGTCGGGCTGGCGACCATGGCCACGGTGATCGCCTCGCAGGCGGTAATCTCAGGGGCCTTCTCCCTGACCCGCCAAGCCATCCAGCTTGGCTACATTCCGCGTATGCAGATCCAGCACACCTCCAGCGACGAGCAGGGGCAGATCTACATCGGTGCGGTGAACTGGACCTTGATGGTCGGCGTGGTGCTGCTGGTGATCGGCTTCGAGTCCTCGGGCGCCCTGGCGGCGGCTTATGGAGTGGCCGTGACCGGGACCATGCTGATGACCACCATCCTGGTGTCGGCGGTGATGCTGCTGCTGTGGAAATGGCCACCCGTGCTGGCGGTACCGATCCTGGTGGGCTTTCTCCTTGTCGATGGTCTGTTCTTCGCCGCCAACGTGCCGAAGATCGTCCAGGGTGGTGCCTTCCCGGTGCTGGCTGGCGGCGTGCTGTTCCTGCTGATGAGCACCTGGAAGCGCGGCAAGCAGATTTTGGTGGAGCGTATCGATGAAGGCGGGCTGCCGCTGCCGGTGTTCATCAGTAGCATCCGCGTGCAGCCGCCGCATCGGGTCGAGGGCACGGCGGTGTTCCTGACGGCGCGGGCAGATGCGGTGCCCCATGCGCTGTTGCACAACATGCTGCATAACCAGGTGCTGCACAGCCAGGTGGTGTTATTGACGGTGGTAAGTGAAGACCGTCCACGGGTACCGGAACAAGAGCGTTTCGAAGTCGAGGCCTACGGTGACGGCTTCTTCCGTGTGCTGCTGCACTTTGGCTTCATGGACGAGCCGGATGTGCCGGCGGCGTTGAAGTTGTGCCACCTGGACGAGCTGGATTTCAGCCCGATGCGTACCACCTACTTCCTCAGCCGGGAAACGGTGATTGCGTCGCGTCTGGAGGGGATGTCGCGTTGGCGGGGCAACCTGTTTGCGTTCCTGCTGAAGAATGCCAACGGTAACTTGCGCTTCTTCAACCTGCCGTTGAACCGGGTTATCGAACTGGGGACTCAGGTCGAGATTTGAAGTGCCGGGGCCGCAAGGCGGCCCCAGGCATTTTCAGTTTTGTGCAGCGACGCTGGACTTGCCCTGGCGGGTCTCGATCTCGTCGATCAGGCGCTTGGCCAGCGCCGGGTAGTTCTCATCGAAGTGATGGCCGCCTGGCAGCTTCATGCGCTCGCCTACAGCAGTCTTGTCGGTGCAGCCGCTCTCGTCGGTTTCTTCCACGCCGTACACGCAGACCACCTTGGATGCCGGCAGCCTGGCCATTTCCGGGCCGGTAGGCGCTTCCTGGCCTTCCTTGCCCAACCAACCCTCAACCTCGATCTCGAAGCTGCCACTGCGCGCGAACGCCAGCAGCACGACCGCGTCGATGCGCTGCTGGTCTTCGGCCGGCAAGCGGTTGTAGATGGCCGGCAGCACATCGGCGCCGAACGAGTAACCGGTCAGCACGAAACGCTTGGTGCCCCACTTCTGACGGTAGTGCTGCATCAGCTCCGACAGGTCGGCGGCGCTTTGCTCCGGGGTTTTGTGCTGCCAGTAGTAGCGCAGGGTGTCGATACCGACCACGGGGTAACCGAGCTTGGCCATTTCACCGGCCACATCGCGGTCCAGGTCGCGCCAGCCGCCGTCACCGGACAGGAACAGGGTGACAGTGTCGGTGGTCTGGCCGGCTGGCACTTCCACCACCGGGATGGCTAGGGCGTTGCCGTCGCGACCGACCAGGGCCTGGGTCAGCTGAGCCTTGAGCACCTGTGGCAGGTGGATGTCGTAGTCACTGATGCTGGTTTCGGCGTTGGCCTGGTCGCGCACGAATGCGGCGCTGGCGTCGTCCGGGTTGTCGTTCCAGGCGACGTTCCAGTGGCCGTGGGCGGCCGACTTCGGCAGCTCGGCCTTGCAGCCCGGCTGCTCCAGGGTGAAGTCGACCGAGATGGCCCGTGCCTTGTCGTCACTCTGGGAGGCCAGCCAGCGCCATGCCTGGGCTGCGCCTGGGCCAATGCCGGCGACCAGGGTCGGTTTGTCGGAAAGCTGGGTCAGTGCCTGATCCATGGCTTGTTGCTGTTTGGTGCAGTCATTCGGCGGCAGGATCACCTGCACCAGTTGTGCCTCGGCGGCCTGGCTCAGGTCCAGCAACTGCTTGTCGGTCAGGGCCTGGTCCTGGGGGACGCCGATGGCGACCCGCGCCTTGGCGTGCACGCCCGGGGTGACGCGGATGATGCTGGTGTCATTGAGGGTCAGCTGCTCCAGCCGTGCCTCGGGGGCAGGGCGGGCCCACAGCCAAAAGCCCGCGGCGCCAGCCAGGGCGGCCAGCAACAGGGGAATCAGTACGTACAGCCAATAGCGTCGGATCATCAACGTTTCACCAATCCAGTCAGGCCGCCGGCAATCAGGGCGGCAGTATCGGCCAGTGCCACCAGCGGGTCGAGCCCGGCTGGCACGGCCATGTAACGAGGTTCCCAGTCCGGCTGGAACTTGTCCTTGAAGCGCCGCAGGCCCTGGAAGTTATAGAGCTGCTCACCACGACGGAACACCATCGAGCCCAGGCGCTGGGTCAAGGGCGCACCCCGTCGTGGCTGCAGGCCGGAAAGCGGAACCATGCCCAGGCTGAAGCGGCCGTAGTCACGGCTTTTGTAATGCAGGATCAAGCCGATCATCATGAATTCCATGGTCAGCTTCGGCGCCTCGGGGTGGGCGCGCATCAGGTCGAGGCTGGCCAGTTCGTTGCTGTGGGTTTCCAGCAGGTTGGCAAAGGCCACCGGCCGGCCCTGGTAACGAATCAAGGCGATACGGAAGTGTTGCAGGTACTCGGGGCTGAAGCGCCCCAGCGAGAAGCCTTTCTCGCGCACGTTCTTGCCGCCGAGCCAGGCGTCGGAGATTTCCTTTAGCTCGGCCAGCGGTGCCTGGCCAGGTTCGTGGATCTCCAGGCTCAGGCCATCCCGGCCACCGCGGTTCCAGGTGTAGCGCAGGTCCTTCATTTCCTTGCCCTTGGCTTCCAGGTCGAAGCGGCGCAGGTCGACTCGCGCTTCCTCGCCAAGCTTCAGGGCAGTCAGGCCGATATCCATGTAGAACGGCAAGTTTTCCGCGCGCACCTGGTAGAACACCGGGCGGGCGTGGTGCAGGTCGCACAGGTCGCGGAACTGCCAGATCATCTCGGCGCGCTCCTGGGCCGGGCCGATCGGGTCGTACAAGGCCACCAGGCTGCGGCCGCGACGGGCATACATGAGGAAGGCATTGTCACTGGGGTGGAACAGCAATGCCTTGTCGCCAGTCAATGCCAGGCCACCATCGGGCTGGTCGGAGGCCAGCAGGATGCGGTTGGCGCGTTGCAGTTCGGTGTCATCAGGCAGGTGAATGACCGGACGGGCGGTGCGCAGCAGCCAGGTCAGGGCGACGATCACCAGCAGAACCGCGCTGCCCAGGGCAGCACGC
The DNA here is from genome assembly GCF_001320205.1 of Pseudomonas sp. NBRC 111123. Lineage (NCBI taxonomy): Bacteria > Pseudomonadati > Pseudomonadota > Gammaproteobacteria > Pseudomonadales > Pseudomonadaceae > Pseudomonas > Pseudomonas sp. NBRC 111123. Next base: position 30,389 of record NZ_BCAZ01000053.1, on the reverse strand, counting down.
AGGCCGCGCGGTGCGTCGGCGTCGAGGGTGAATTGCCACCACAGCTTGTGGGTATAGGGCACGTCCTGGTAAGCGAACAGCAGCAGCCACACCGAAGCGCCGACCACACAGGCGCTGGCCACCAGGTACACCGGCGAGAACGGCAGCTCGAGCAGCCGGCTCGGCCGGTAGAACGAGCGGCGGAAAATGGCCAGCAGCGCGGCGGTCAGGGTCAGCAGGCTGGCTTCTTCCCAATCGAAGCCTTTAAGTATCGACAGCAACGCGCCGACCAGCAGCAGCACGGTGGTCAGCAGCCAGGCCGCCGACAGGCGCCGGCGCAGGCCCTGGGCCAGCAGCAGGCAGAGTACGCCAATCAGGCTGGCGCCGAAGTGCGAGGCGTCGATCAGCCGGTGTGGCACGAGGAAGCCCATGTGCTCCAGCCGCGTGTCGATTTCCGGGGTGGCGCCGGAGAACAGCAGCACCACGCCCGACAGGAACACCAGAATCGCCAGGATCGGTGCGCCCAGGCCTGAAGCCGCCTTGATTGCCTGCTGGGCGAACAGCAGGCGGCGTGCCTCGTTGGCCAGCAACAGCACGCAGGCCAGCAGCAGTGGCAGTACCACGTAGATCAGCCGGTACAGCAGCAGGGCGGCGGCCAGCGGCGCGGCGCCGAGTTGGTCGGCAAAGGCAGCCAGCAGGATCGCTTCAAACACCCCTACGCCACCCGGCACATGGCTGAGCACCCCGGCGGCCAGGGCCAGCAGGTAGACCAGCACGAAGGCGCCGAAGGGCGGCGCCTCCGGCAGCAGCAGGTAGAGCACGGTGGCGGCAGCGGCCACATCCAGTGCGGTGATCAGCAATTGCAGGGCCGCCAGGCGGCCACCGGGTAGGCGCAGGGTGCGACGCCCCAGTTGGACCAGCAGGCTGTCGGCCAACGGTTGTTCTGGCAGGCGGCGGCGATACAGCCCGATCACCAGCAGGGCAGTGACGGCCAGCACGGCGATGGCGATGCCGGCCAGCACCGTCGCGGGCAAGCGCAGAGCCGCTGCCGCCGCCGGCAGGTTGCTCAAGGTGGCCAATGCCGCCAGTGGTGGCAGCGCGCAACCCAGGGACAGGCTGGCAAACACGGTCATGCGCGCGACTTCGGCGGCGCCGAGGCCCTGGCGCGCGTAGAGCCGGTAGCGCACCGAGCCACCCGAAAGCATCGACAGGCCGATGGCGTTACCGATGGCAAAGGCGCTGAAGCCACCCATCAGCAAGGTTCGCGGGGGCAGCTTGACGGCTGCATAACGGCTGGCCGACCACTCGTAACCCAGCAGGATCACGAACCCAGCGACTGTCGCCAACAGGGCGCCGATCAGTGACCGTGCCGGTACGTCGAGCATGGCATCGTGGAGGGCGTAGATGTCCAGTTCGCTCAACAGATGCCGGCAAGCAATCAGCGCCATGGCAAACAGCAGCAAGGTCACGGCCAGGCCAATCGGCTGACGGTAACGGCTCATCCGCTCCAGCCAAGGCAAGCGCTGGGTAGCCGCCGGCAGTGCCGAGGCTAGAGGCACCTGAGGTTCAGGGGTGTGCGATGTCATGAGATGCCTCGAGCGTGCTGCGCGAGGAGGGGGAGAGCTGCGGCCAAGTTAAAGTCCCTTTGGTAAACGTATCCAGATATTACTCCGGGCAACGTTACTTTCAGTCGTCCGGCAGTGTTAAAGATAGTTCATCCTATAAGACGACACCTCAAGCAAGCGGGTTTGCTTGAGGCTGATGGAATTTTCAGGCGACGAAATGCAACAAACCCCGCGCTGCTGTTACACAGGCGGGGTTTGTTCTGACGAATATGGTTGCGGGAGCCGGATTTGAACCGACGACCTTCGGGTTATGAGCCCGACGAGCTACCAGGCTGCTCCATCCCGCGTCAGAGGTGCGCATTCTATAGAGTTGGGCGTTCAAGTCAAGAACTAACTGCAAAGTGACGCACAATTAATTCTGGTCCTGATTTCCAGGCAAAAGAAAAAGGCCACTGCGTTAACAGTGGCCTTTTCTCGAATCTGGTTGCGGGAGCCGGATTTGAACCGACGACCTTCGGGTTATGAGCCCGACGAGCTACCAGGCTGCTCCATCCCGCGCCTGTGGGATCGAATTCTACAGCGTAAGCAGCGAGTGTCAAGCGCTACTTGTTGATTTCCTTGATTTTTCTTTAGCCAGTTAAAAACTGGGCAAAAGAAAAAGGCCACTGCATTAACAGTGGCCTTTTCTCGAATCTGGTTGCGGGAGCCGGATTTGAACCGACGACCTTCGGGTTATGAGCCCGACGAGCTACCAGGCTGCTCCATCCCGCGCCTGTGAGATCGAATTCTACGGGTTTTCTTGCCCATGTCAAGCGATATCGTGAAAAACCCTTTTTCGTTCAATCTCTTAGCGTTAACGTCCGGCTGCGGGTCAGGCGTGGTGCGGCTTTCAAGCCGATTATCGAAGCAGGCTGTCTCAGTGCCAGCAGCATGCGCTAATATCTGTATGAATTTACAGTGGTGGCCGTCATCAATGTCCTTGCGCAAGATCATCCATATCGACTGCGATTGCTTTTACGCCGCTATCGAAATGCGTGACGACCCGCGCCTGGCCGGTCGCCCCATGGCAGTGGGTGGCTCCCCGGACCGTCGCGGGGTAATCGCCACCTGCAATTATGAGGCGCGTGCCTACGGCGTGCGTTCAGCCATGTCGTCCCGGCATGCCCTCAAGCTTTGCCCCGACCTTGAAATCGTCAAGCCGCGCTTCGAAGCCTATCGGGAAGCTTCGCGCGAGATTCATGCCATTTTTCGTGACTACACCGACTTGATCGAGCCGTTGTCACTGGATGAAGCGTATCTGGATGTCAGTGACAGCCAGTGGTATGCGGGAAGCGCTACACGAATTGCTGAAGACATTCGCCGTCGGGTCGCCCGTACCTTGCATATCACCGTGTCCGCAGGGGTGGCGCCAAACAAGTTTCTGGCCAAGATCGCCAGCGACTGGCGCAAACCCAATGGCATATTCGTGATTACCCCGGACCAGGTCGAGACCTTCGTGGCTGCCTTGCCGGTGGCCAAGCTGCATGGTGTGGGCAAGGTGACCGCCGACAAGTTGAACCGCCTGGGTATCGATACCTGTCTTGACTTGCGAGAGTGGTCGCGGCTGGCATTGGCGCGCGAATTCGGCAGTTTTGGCGAGCGACTGTGGGGGTTGGCGCGTGGCATTGATGAGCGTGCCGTTCACAACGATAGCCGCAGGCAGTCGGTCAGCGTCGAAAATACATACGACAACGACCTGCCGGATCTGGCCAGTTGCCTCGAACGTTTACCTGAGCTGCTCGACAGCCTTAATGAGCGGATTGCCCGAATGGACAGCAGTTACCGCCCGGACAAGCCGTTCGTCAAGGTCAAGTTCCATGACTTCAGCCAGACGACCATGGAGCAGGCGGGGGCGGGCAGGGACCTGGAAAGCTACCGCCAGTTGCTGCGTCAGGCGTTCGCTCGCGGTGGCAAACCGGTGCGCTTGTTGGGGGTGGGGGTAAGGTTGCGGGACCTGCGCGGGGCGCATGAGCAGCTGGAGTTGTTCCCAGCCAAATGAAAGGGCTGCAAAGCAGCCCCTTCTATATAGTTACTGCATGCCTGGGTCAGCGACCAACCGGCCAGTGGCCTTGGTCAGTGCCGTCAGGAATTCCTGCTGCAGTTCCGGATCGTTGCGTGTCAGCTCGATCAGGCTCTGCTCCATCTCGCTGGCTTCCTCTTCCAGGCCCAGCTCGGACAAGCGCTTGACCCGGTGTACCCACTGGCCGACATCGTCATCCTCGAGGTCATCGAAGATCAGCTCATGGGCTTCACGCAGCTTGTTGCGCAAGTTTGCGCTGACCAACAGGCTGGCATCGCCGCGCACGCCGTTGTCCTCGTCGACCACTTGCATGTGCAGGGTGCCGACGTGATTCAGGTGCTGTTCAGAGAACGGGCTGTCCAGCAGGTTCAGGCGCAACACGCCGTTCCTGTCGGTGGTCAGCTCGTGGGTCATCTTGCCAGCCTTGACTTCGACGAGGCGCTCGCTCCAGGGCACGCTGGTGAACTCTTCGCGCTTGTCCTTCTGAACTTCGCTGATGCCCGCCAGGTTCTGCTGAGCGCGCCCGTTGGACGGCGTGTTCATGAACGGATTGAGGCCATCCACGCCATAGCTGAGCCAGTCGTGGGTCATGCTCTGCGGCAGGTTGCCGAGGGCGAACACGTTGACCACGTTGGCCCCTATCCCGGCCACCACAGCTACCGCACCCAGCGGGATCTCGTAGATCTCCCGCCAAGGCTGGTACGGGGTGTAGCGGTCGTAGCGACGGGTGACCTCGTAATCGGTCACCTCGAAACGCTTCTGTTCATGGATGCGCACACGCCGTTGCGGAAGCTCCATCACCTTCGGCTCGCCGACATCGATCTGCAGGGTGTGCTCGAGCAGCTTGCGCTCGACGCGCTCCTCATGGTCGCTGCGCTGGGACATCTGGTTGGCGCAACCGCTGACGAGCAGGGTGCCGCACAGTGCGGCGCCCCCCAGGGTAAAGGTACTTCGCTTGGACATGATTACTCGTGCATTGATTATCAGCGGCGAACGCGGGCCTGCAGGAAGGACAGCACTTCATTGAGCGGCAGCGGTTGGGCGTCCTGCTCGGTGCGGTGCTTGTACTCCAGGTTGCCGTCGGCCAGGCCGCGGTCGCTGACGACGATGCGGTGTGGAATGCCGATCAGCTCCATGTCGGCGAACTTGATGCCGGGGCTGGTCTTCTTGTCGCGGTCGTCCAGCAGCACCTCGTAGCCGGCTGCGGTCAGTTCGGCGTACAGCTTGTCGGTTGCCTCGCGGACCACGTCGGTTTCGTAACGCAGTGGTACCAGGGCAATCTGGAACGGTGCCAGGGCGTCGTTCCAGATGATGCCTTTGTCATCGTAGCTCTGCTCGATGGCGGCGGCGACCACGCGGGACACGCCAATGCCGTAGCAGCCCATGGACAGGGTTACCGGCTTGCCGTTCTCGCCCAGTACCTGGCATTTGAGTGCTTCGCTGTACTTGGTGCCGAGCTGGAAGATGTGGCCAACTTCGATGCCGCGCTTGATCACCAAGGTACCCTTGCCGTCCGGGCTTGGGTCGCCTTCGACGACATTGCGCAGGTCGGCAACCTGTGGAACCGGCAGGTCACGCTCCCAGTTCACGCCAAAGTAGTGCTTGTCGTCGATGTTGGCGCCGATGCCGAAGTCGCTCATCAGGGCGACCGAGCGGTCAATCACGACTTCCAGCGGCAGGTTCAGCGGGCCGAGCGAGCCGGCGCCGGCACCAATGGCCTCGCGCAGTTCGGCATCGGTGGCCATGACCAGCGGGTCGGCAACCTGTTCCAGCTTGGCGGCCTTGATTTCGTTGAGCTCGTGGTCGCCGCGGACGATCAGGGCGACCAGCTTGCCCTCTTCGGCGCCGCGCACGATCAGGGTCTTGACGGTCTTTTCGATCGCCAGGCCGTGGTTTTCCACCAGCTGGGCGATGGTCTTGGCTTGCGGGGTGTCGACCAGGCGCAGTTCCTCGGTAGGAGCAGGGCGCACGGTTTCACGCGGGACGGCTTCGGCCTTCTCGATGTTGGCGGCGTAATCGGAGCTGTCGCTGAAGATCACGTCGTCTTCGCCCGACTCGGCGAGGACGTGGAATTCGTGGGAGTAGCTGCCACCGATGGAGCCGGTGTCGGCCTGCACAGGGCGGAAGTCCAGGCCCAGGCGGGTGAAGACGTTGGTGTACGCCTGGTGCATGCGGTCGTAGGTTTCCTGCAGGGAAGCCTGGTCGGCATGGAAGGAGTAGGCGTCCTTCATGATGAATTCGCGGCCGCGCATCAGGCCGAAGCGTGGGCGAATCTCGTCACGGAATTTGGTCTGGATCTGGTACATGTTGAGTGGCAGCTGCTTATAGCTGGACAGCTCGTTGCGGGCCAGATCGGTGATCACTTCTTCGTGGGTCGGGCCGACGCAGAAGTCGCGCTGGTGGCGGTCTTTCAGGCGCAGCAGCTCGGGACCGTATTGTTCCCAGCGGCCGGATTCCTGCCACAGCTCGGCAGGCTGGATGCTTGGCATCAGCACTTCCAGGGCGCCGGCGGCGTTCATTTCCTCGCGCACAACGTTCTCGACCTTGCGCATCACCCGCAGGCCCATCGGCAGCCAGGTGTACAGGCCGGAGGCCAGTTTGCGGATCATGCCGGCACGCAGCATGAGCTGATGGCTGATGACCACTGCGTCGGCAGGGGTTTCTTTCTGGGTGGCGAGCAAATATTGACTGGTGCGCATGGTTAGCCGTGTCGATTGCCTAAGACGTTGAAATAGCCCCGCATTGTACGGGGGCGAAACGAAGGCGTACAGAATGCCCCAGGGCGTGGCAGTTGTCAGCCAAGAAAAAGCCCGGCGAGTGTGCCGGGCTTTTTCAGGTGCGGGGCACTATAAGCCAGGCTTACAGGATGCTCAGCGGGTACTCGACGATCAGGCGCAGTTCGTCCAGCGATGGGGAGCCGTAGTAGACGCCATCGGCGGAGCGGTAGGTGGCCTGACGGACGCGGAAGCTCAGGTCCTTGGCAGGGCCTTCCTGCAGCACGTACTTGATGTCCACGTCGCGTTCCCATTCCTTGCCATTGTCGGTGCCCGCGACATTGGCGCCGGTACCGCGTACATAGCGGGTCATGAAGGTCAGGCCCGGGATACCGAATTCTGCGAAGTTCAGGTCGTAGCGAGCCTGCCAGGATTTCTCGTCTTCGGCGTTGAAGTCGGAACGGGCAACGGAGTTGGCCAGGAAGATGGTACCGCCACCATCGACACCGTAGCCATAGTCGCCGTCGCCGGTGACTTTCTGATAGGCCAGGGTAAAGGTGTGAGCGCCGATGTTGTACGCACCGGACAGGCTGAACGCGCGGTTGTCCAGTTTGTCGCCATCGAATGCCTTGTAATCGGCCGAGCCTTCACTCTTGGTGTCATAGATGTTGAAGTCGAACACCAGGCCTTGCTTGTCGGAAAGCGGTACCGCCCAGTTCACGTTGGCGTAGTACTTGCGCCAGTAGTCTTCGACCTTCGAGTAGTACAGGCTGGTGGACAGGTTATCGGTGAAGGCGTAGGTGCCACCGACAACGTCGGCTTGTTTCAGGTGCAGGCTGTCGTGGTTGGTCTCGGCCTGGGCGTCCAGCGAGGTGAAGTGACCCGCGTTCAGGGTCAGCCCCTTGATTTCGTTGCTGGTGATCAGGGCGCCTTGGGTCATCTCAGGCAGCAGGCGGCTGTCGTCGGTAGCGAATACAGGCAGGGCAGTGAACTGGTCGCCCACTTTCAGCACGGTATCGGAAATGCGCAGTTTGACCGCGCCGCCGCCCTTGGAGTAGTCATCTTGCGAGCGATCGTCGGAGCCTTTAGGGAACAGGCCGGTACCGGCGCGGCCTTTGCCGCTGTCCAGTTTCAGGCCGAGCATGCCGATGGCGTCGACGCCGAAGCCCACGGTGCCTTGGGTGAAGCCGGATTCATAAGTGCCGAGGAAACCGAGGCCGGTTTCTTCAGCGCGGCTCTGACGATCGCCGGTGATAGGGTCGCGCTCGTTGTTACGGAAGTCACGGCTGAAGTACAGCATCCGAGTCTTGACGTTCAGCTTGCTGTCTTCGAGGAAACCCTTGGAATCGTCCTGGGACGAAGCCACTGCCATCTGAGAGGTCCCTGCCGCAACGGCCAGGGCGATCATGCTCCACTTCATCACGCGCATCGTGATTTGCTCCTTTGGTTTTTAGGAAGAGTACCGCTGCGCCCAAGTCTTTTAGTTATATGGGGCAGCTCTTTCTTGTTATGTCGGCGGAAATGTATAGCACGCTGACTGTTGTTGGCGATATGTCAAAAATCTTCCTTTCGGGAACTTTATAGTCATGTCGCTTTTAGGTATTTCCATGTCGCAAATCACGTCCCGGTTGATCGGGCCGTACAACGCCAGCGCTGTTCCATTACCGTAACGATTCTGTAAGTACAGATTCCGGCTAGGGAAACTCCCTGGTGTATCCAATCTCGCTGTTGTTATTTGTCGCGTCGCCTGGTCTATGCAGGTGTCGTGCCGACTTGGCGTGAAGAGAATGCAACAAGCGTGCTCAAAATTAACAACGGTTCATGAAATTTTCACAAACCCTGCTGGCAAGGGTCGAAAAGTGCCGAAAACACGGGCTGTGAGTTGTCTGATGGTGTGCCAGATTGAATGAGCACGCTAAAAGAAAAAGCTGCCATAAAAGTCAATGTGTTACCGGCAACTGTTGATCCTCAGTCATTGATGTGGGTAGAAGCGTATTGCTGCACACTTTTGTGGCCTCATTTTGGTGCGAAAAGTAGCGCTGTGTTACCGGCGTTGTGCAAGTCGTGGTGATTCATGAACTTAAAGCGTGCAGCCCTGTGCCTGGCGCATGTCGGCTGGGGCGAAGCAGGGTATCCTTGGCGCAATAGGTTTATTGCTGGAGATTGATTGTGTTTGATATGGATTCGCGTTTACAGCAGGACTCTATGGTCCTTGGCGACTTCCCACTGTGCCGTCTGTTGCTCAGCAAGGATGCCAACTACCCATGGTTCATCCTGGTGCCCAGGCGCGCAGGCGTGAGTGAGTTGTTCGACCTGAGTCAGGAAGATCAGGCGCAGCTGTGGAAAGAAGCCACCTACCTGGCCGAAACGCTCAAGCATGAGTTTGCGGCTGACAAGATGAACGTTGCCACGCTGGGTAACGTGGTCAGCCAACTGCACATGCACGTGATCGTTCGCCGCCATGGCGATGCAGCCTGGCCAGCGCCGGTCTGGGGGAGGGTGCCGGCAGTCGGGTACACACCCGAGCAGGTGGATGCCATGCGTCAGCGCCTGCGTGCACTCCTTGCTCTCGATTACCAGGAGGTCTGACATGTCGCTGGAGTCGCGCATTATTGAACTGGAAACCCGTCAGGCGTTCCAGGACGACACGATCCAGGCGCTGAATGATGTGGTGGTCGAGCAGGGGCGGGTCATCGAGCGCTTGCAGCTACAAATGGCCGAGCTGATCAAGCGTCATGAAGAGATGGTCGGGCAATACGGCAGTGAAGGGGAAGAGGCGCCGCCGCCGCACTACTGAGGGTGGCAGCCCTGGGGTTGCCCCAGGGCTGTGCAGGGTCAGCGGCGGTTGACCGCGACCACGTCTTCGGCCTGCAGGCCTTTGTCGCGATGCATGACCGAAAACTCCACGCGCTGGCCTTCGACCAGAATGCGGTGACCCTCGCCGCGGATGGCCCGGAAGTGGACAAAGATGTCGTCACCCGAATCGCGGGAAATGAAACCGAAGCCCTTGGAGGTGTTGAACCACTTCACCGTGCCGGTATCCCGCTTGCCGGCCTCCAGCGGTGCGCCTTGGCTGGCGCGCGCTTTCTTGCTGCTACGGGCGAAGCCCGCTACCAGGTGCAGGACGACGGCCAGTGCGGCGCAGACCAGCGCCGCCAGGTTGCCCATTTCCGGGCGTGCCAGCAGGGTCAAGGTCTGCAGGACCACGGCCACCACCAGCAGGGCACAGGCCAGGTATTGCAGCTGTTGCCGCGCACCGCGGTAATACAGGGGCACGACCGGGGCCAGCAGGAGGTTGAGCAGGCCGAGCAGGGCCAGGTAGACCGCGTCGGGTTGCTGCAGGAAGGGTGTTGCGTCGGGTTTTAGGCTGGGCATGAGCGATAGCAGCAAAGCCGCAACGCCCGTCACCAGATGGACGATCTTGAACATGGGTTGGCTCACAGTTGATAAGGCCGATCACAGGAAGAGCTGGCGGCACGGTGCGCATGAGGTGTAAAGCGCGAACACGTGGTGGGCCAGCCTATGCACCCGGCAATGACAGTCCGCACGGGTGGCACCCTGCCTATTTAACAGCAAAGGCGGGGGCATCTCAAACCGCAGGCGGCAGGTACCGATGGCTTGCCCTGTGTCATGGGCGCGTTGCACGAAGTATTGATACAGTGTGTCGGGCCGCTTGATCATCAAGCCTTATGGAAAGGGGAACTTCATGGCAATCGATATCGGTATCAGTGAGGAAGATCGCAAGTCCATCGTCGAAGGGCTTTCCCGCCTGTTGTCGGATACCTACGTGCTGTATCTGAAAACCCATAACTTTCACTGGAACGTCACCGGTCCGTCGTTCCGCACCCTGCACCTGATGTTCGAAGAGCAGTACAACGAACTGGCGCTGGCGGTCGACTCGATCGCCGAACGGATTCGCGCGCTGGGCTTCCCGGCACCAGGCTCTTATGCTTTTTATGCGCGACACTCCTCGATCAAGGAGGAGGAGGGCGTGCCGCATGCAGACGAAATGATCCGCCAGCTGGTCCAGGGGCAGGAAGCAGTGGTGCGTACTGCCCGCAGCATTTTCCCTGTAGTGGACAAAGTCAGCGATGAGCCGACCGCTGATCTGCTGACCCAGCGCATGCAGGTGCATGAAAAGACCGCCTGGATGCTGCGGGTTCTGCTTGACGGTAAATGATCGGTTAATCGTGTAGGACTTGTGCGAGGGCCCGGCTGAATCCATTTCAGTCGGGCCTTTTCGTTTCTGCGGGAAGGTTTTGCCGCTGCTTCGAACGCTTCGCTCAGCGCTTCATTGGGCCCCAGTTGATTGAGCTGAGGAAGTGGCGCGATGCAAGCGACCAAGTGTGCGATAGGAACGGGGCGTTGGCCCGGCAAGCAGTGCGTCGACCCGTTCAAGGCCGATTTCGACATGTTGCAGACTCAGCCCGTGTCGCGCTCGGTGCGGTTGAATGGTTTTTCCACCTGTCTGCGCCTGGAGGCAGTGTATTGGGGTATCCTCGAGAAGATTGCCGCAGCGAACCAGTGCTCGATCAGTGCCGTGCTGTCTTATGTCGACCGCGAAGTGCACCTGCGTCAGGGTGGGGTGCGCAACTTCAGTGGGCTGATCCGGGTGATCTGTGTCGCCTGGCTGCTCGATCCGCCGAGTGCACGCTGATCGCCCGGCGGGCTGCGCAGTGTCGGTTAACCATATATAATCCCGCTTTTTGCTGCCCCGGCAGCCAGCGTTGTGGTTGACGAGAGACGTTCATGCCCCTTTATGACTATCAATGTGCTTCCTGCGATCACCGGATGGAGGCGCTGCAGAAGATCAGCGCCGCGCCGCTGACCGACTGCCCGGCCTGTCAGGCGCCGGCATTGAAGAAACTGCTGTCGGTCCCCGGTTTTCGCCTGAGTGGCAATGGCTGGTACGAAACCGACTTCAAGACCGGGGCGAAAAAGAACCTGGCAGGCGGCGACAAGGCCGACTGAGTTGAATTGCAGTAGCCGGGTCTTGCAGTATTAGCCCTCCGGGCGGCCAAGGCCTCCAACGAATACACGAATCACGAGAAGCGAAACCACCATCATGATGCGCAGCCATTATTGCGGCCAACTGAACGAGAGCCTGGACGGCCAGGAAGTCACCCTTTGCGGCTGGGTCCATCGTCGCCGCGACCACGGCGGGGTGATCTTCCTCGACATCCGTGACCGCGAAGGCATGGCCCAGGTCGTGTTCGACCCGGATCGCGCCGAAACCTTCGCCGCCGCCGACCGCGTGCGCAGCGAGTATGTCGTGCAGATCACCGGCAAGGTGCGCAAGCGCCCGGACGGCGCGGTTAACGCCAACATGGCGTCCGGTGCCATCGAGATCCTCGGCTATCAGCTGAACGTGCTCAACGAAGCGGAAACCCCACCGTTCCCGCTGAACGAATACTCCGATGTCGGCGAGGAGACCCGCCTGCGTTACCGCTTCATCGACCTGCGTCGCCCGGAAATGGCCGACAAGCTGCGTCTGCGTTCGCGCATCACCAGCAGCATCCGTCGCTTCCTCGATGAAAACGGCTTCCTCGACGTCGAAACTCCGATCCTCACCCGTGCCACCCCTGAAGGCGCGCGTGACTACCTGGTGCCGAGCCGTACCCACGCGGGCAGCTTCTTTGCCCTGCCGCAGTCGCCTCAGCTGTTCAAGCAGCTGCTGATGGTTGCCGGTTTCGACCGCTACTACCAGATCGCCAAGTGCTTCCGTGACGAAGACCTGCGTGCTGACCGCCAGCCGGAATTCACCCAGATCGACATCGAGACCAGCTTCCTCGACGAAGCCGAGATCATGGGCCTCACCGAGAGCATGATCCGCAAGCTGTTCAAGGAAGTGCTGGACCTGGAATTCGGCGAATTCCCGCACATGACCTTCGAAGAGGCCATGCGCCGCTACGGTTCCGACAAGCCTGACCTGCGTATCCCGCTCGAACTGGTCGACGTTGCCGACCAGCTGAAAGACGTAGACTTCAAGGTCTTTGCCGGCCCGGCCAACGATCCGAAGTGCCGCGTCACCGCCCTGCGCCTGCCAGGCGGTGCCAGCATGCCGCGCAGCAAGATCGACGAGTACACCAAGTTCGTCGGCATCTACGGTGCCAAGGGCCTGGCCTACATCAAGGTCAACGAGCGCGCCAAAGGCGTCGAGGGCCTGCAGTCGCCGATCGTCAAGAACATCCCTGAAGCCAACCTCAACAACATCCTCGATCGCGTTGGCGCTGTCGATGGTGACATCGTGTTCTTCGGTGCCGACAAGTTCAAGGTCGTCAGCGAAGCCCTGGGCGCGCTGCGTATCCGCCTGGGCCACGATTTCGAGCTGCTGACCTGCGAGTGGGCGCCGATGTGGGTTGTCGACTTCCCGATGTTCGAAGAGAACGAAGACGGCAGCTTCACCGCGCTGCACCACCCGTTCACCGCGCCGAAGTGCACTCCGGAAGAGCTCGAGGCCAACCCGGCCACCGCGCTGTCCCGTGCCTACGACATGGTCCTGAACGGTACCGAGCTGGGTGGCGGTTCGATCCGTATCCACCGCAAGGAAATGCAGCAAGCGGTATTCCGCCTGCTGGGCATCGAGGCAGAGGAACAGGAAGAGAAGTTCGGCTTCCTGCTCGACGCGCTGAAGTTCGGTGCGCCGCCTCACGGTGGCCTGGCCTTCGGCCTGGACCGCCTGGTCATGCTGATGACCGGCGCCCAATCGATCCGTGAAGTGATCGCCTTCCCGAAAACCCAGAGCGCCGCGTGCGTCATGACCCAGGCCCCTGGTATGGTCGACGCCAAGGCCCTGCGCGAGCTGCACATTCGTCTGCGCGAGCAGACCAAGGTCGAGTAATCGGCCCCGGGCGCATCCCGGCGGGTGCGCCCCGGCGCTTCGGCGCAGTATTTCCACGTTCCGCCCTTCGGGGCGGAACCTGTTTCTGTTTCAAGGATTCGGAGTCGTTATGGCTGGTCATTCCAAGTGGGCGAACATCAAGCACCGCAAAGAGCGCCAGGATGCCAAGAGAGGCAAGATCTTCACCAAGTGGATCCGCGAGCTGACCGTTGCCGCCAAGCAAGGTGGTGCCGACCCAGGCTCCAACCCGCGCCTGCGTTTGGCGCTGGACAAGGCCCTGGGCGCCAACATGAGCCGCGACATCATCGATCGCGCCGTGGCCCGTGGTGCTGGCACCAACGAAAGCGACAACGTCGAAGAGCTCAGCTACGAAGGTTACGGCCCGGGTGGCGTGGCGATCATGGTCGAGGCCATGACCGACAACCGTAACCGCACCGCTGCCGCCGTGCGCCATGCCTTTACCAAGTGTGGCGGCAACCTTGGCACCGACGGCTCGGTGGCCTATCTGTTCGAGCGCAAGGGGCAGATCAGCTTCGCCCCGGGCATCGACGAAGATGCCTTGATGGAAGCCGCGATGGAGGCCGATGCCGACGACGTGGTGGCCAACGACGATGGCTCATTCGAGGTGTTCACCTCGTTCAACAGTTTCTACGCCGTGCGTAACGCGCTGGAAGAGGCGGGCTTCAAGGCCGCCGATGCAGAGATCGTCATGCAACCGACCACCAGTGCCGAGCTGGATCAGGAGGGCGCCGAGAAGGTGCTCAAGCTGATCGATATGCTCGAAGACCTGGACGACGTGCAGAACGTCTACTCCAATGCACAGATCTCCGACGAGATCATGGAAAAACTCGGCTAAGATTTTGCGCTTGGCTTACAGGGCTTTTTCGCGGGCAAGCCCGCTCTCACAGGTATTGCACCCGGTTCAAATGCGGTGCGATTTCTGTGAGAGCGGGCTTGCCCGTGAATAGGCCGGTACATTTTGAACTCGCAGGCGCTATGACTCTGATTCTTGGTATCGACCCCGGCTCGCGCATCACCGGCTACGGTGTGGTTCGCCAGACCGCCCGTGGTTGCGAGTACGTGGCGTCGGGCTGTATCCGCACCGGCAGCGGTGAGTTGCCCGAGCGGTTACAGATCGTCTTTCGCGGTGTCAGTGAAATCATCGCCCAGCACGGTCCAGTGACCATGGGCATCGAGCGGGTGTTCATGGCGCGCAACGCCGACTCTGCGCTCAAACTCGGCCAGGCTCGCGGCGCAGCCATCGTTGCCGCTGCAGAAGCCGGCCTGGAAATCGCAGAGTACAGTGCCAGTCAGGTCAAGCAGGCAGTCGCCGGTAGCGGTGGGGCGAACAAGGAGCAGGTGATGCTGATGGTCATGCATTTGCTCAAGTTGACCCAGAAGCCACAGATCGACGCCTCCGACGCCCTGGCCATCGCCATGTGCCATGCCCATACCCGCTCCAGCCTGGTGCCCCACGGCCTGGCCACGGCGCGCCGACGCGGCGGGCGCTTGCGTCTGTAAGCGCTTCATGAGCTGATACATATTTTGTTCGGGTGAAACGTTCACCTGGCGCATTTGCTGATAGGGTTGAGCGGTCTTCGACCGGCTCCCCGAGAGGAAGGATCGGAACGTGATTGGACGTTTGCGCGGCACCCTGGCGGAAAAACAGCCGCCACACCTGATTATCGACGTCAACGGCGTGGGCTATGAGCTGGAAGTGCCGATGACGACCCTGTATCGCCTGCCCAAGGTCGGCGAGCCGGTTACCGTGCACACCCACCTGGTGGTGCGCGAAGACGCTCACTTGCTCTACGGCTTTGCCGAGAAGCGCGAGCGCGAACTGTTTCGCGAGCTGATCCGCCTTAATGGCGTGGGTCCGAAGCTGGCGCTGGCGCTGATGTCCGGCCTCGAAGTGGACGAGCTGGTGCGCTGCGTGCAGGCCCAGGACGCTTCGGTTCTGGTGCGCGTGCCCGGGGTCGGCAAGAAAACCGCCGAGCGCCTGCTGGTCGAGCTCAAGGACCGCTTCAAGGCCTGGGAAACCTCCCCAGCCATGTTCACCCTGGTCTCCGATGGCCCGCTGCCGGTGGCCAGCGAGTCCTCCGCCGAGGCCGACGCAGTCAGTGCTCTGGTGTCCCTGGGCTACAAGCCGCAGGAAGCGAGCAAGGCCATTGCCGCAATCAAGGACAAGGCCGGCCTGAGCAGTGAAGAGCTCATTCGTCGCAGCCTTAAAGGGATGATTACCAAGTGATCGAAGCCGACCGCCTGATCGCCGCCAGTGGCCGCGACCGTGAAGAAGTCCAGGACCGTGCGATCCGCCCGTTGCGCCTGGACGAATACATCGGCCAGCCGGTGGTACGCGAGCAGATGGCGTTGTTCATCCAGGCGGCGCGGGGGCGTGGCGAGTCGCTCGACCACACGCTGATTTTCGGCCCGCCCGGGCTGGGCAAGACCACCCTGGCCAATATCATCGCCCACGAAATGGGCGTGTCGGTAAAAAGCACCTCGGGGCCGATCCTCGAACGGCCGGGCGACCTGGCAGCGATGCTGACCAATCTCGAGCCGCACGATGTACTGTTCATCGATGAAATTCACCGCCTGTCCCCGGTGGTCGAGGAAGTGCTGTATCCGGCGATGGAGGACTTTCAGCTCGACATCATGATCGGCGAAGGCCCCGCGGCCCGTTCGATCAAGCTCGACTTGCCGCCGTTCACCCTGGTTGGCGCCACTACTCGCGCCGGCATGCTCACCAACCCGTTGCGTGACCGCTTCGGTATCGTCCAGCGCCTGGAGTTCTACAGCGACAAGGACCTGGCAACCATCGTCAGTCGTTCGGCCAACATCCTTGGCCTGGCCATCGAGGACCACGGCGCCTACGAGATCGCCCGTCGCGCCCGCGGCACGCCACGTATCGCCAACCGCCTGCTGCGGCGGGTGCGCGACTACGCCGAAGTGCGCGGCAAGGGCCAGATTACCAAGGCCGTGGCCGACATGGCGCTGAATCTGCTGGACGTCGATGAGCGCGGCTTCGACCATTCCGACCGTCGCCTGCTGCTGACCATGATCGAGAAGTTCGACGGTGGCCCGGTGGGGGTGGACAACCTGGCTGCGGCCATCAGCGAGGAGCGGCACACCATCGAGGATGTGCTTGAGCCCTACCTGATCCAGCAGGGTTACATCATGCGCACGCCGCGTGGCCGTGTGGTTACCCGGCACGCCTATCTGCACTTTGGCCTGAACGTGCCTGGCAGCCTGGGCGGCGCGGGTGAATTTTCCGAGCCAGGCGATGAATGACAGATCAAAACCGGCTTTTCGTGGTCCTACCGCTGGCATGCCCATGGTGCGCTGGCAATACGACATTAATGAAGAAAAAACAGTTGCCGCAGCGGATTGGCAAGCTGAGGAGTAAGCACTAGAGTATGCGCGCGCTAAAAGGCCTGGAACCGTTCGCACACCGTTGTCGTGTCTATTACGAGGATACCGATGCCGGTGGCGTGGTGTATTACGTCAATTACCTGAAATTCATGGAGCGCGCGCGCACCGAGCGCCTGCGGCATCTGGGTTTTTCCCAGGCGCAACTGGCCGAGGACAATCTGCTGTTCGTGGTTCATTCCAGTGAAGCCCGCTATCACGCGCCGGCACGTCTGGACGACGAGCTGAGGGTCACCGCGCAAGTACTTGAACTCAATCGCGCCAGCCTGCGCTTCGTGCAGCAGGTCTGGCGGGAAAAAGATGAAACGCTGCTCTGTGAGGGGCAGTTCCTGGTGGCCGCCGTGCGCGCCGACACTTTCAAACCCCGAGCCATACCTCCGGAACTGCGCGATGCCTTTGCGGCGGACGGCTCGGGTAATCAATCGAACGCAGGAGAATAAGCGTGGAAGCTAACGTCGTCGACCATACCTCCATGTGGAGTCTGGTCAGCAATGCCAGCGTGGTGGTACAGCTGGTAATGCTGACCCTGGTGGCCGCCTCGGTCACCTCATGGATCATGATCTTCCAGCGCAGCACCATGCTGCGCGCCGGTCGTCGTGCGCTGGATGCCTTCGAGGAGCGCTTCTGGTCGGGTATCGACCTGTCCAAGCTGTATCGTCAGGCAGGCAGCAACCCGGACCCGGATTCCGGTGTGGAGCAGGTTTTCCGCGCCGGCTTCAAAGAGTTTTCGCGCCTGCGCCAGCAGCCGGGTGTGGACCCGGACGCGGTCATGGAAGGTGTGGCGCGAGCCATGCGCGTTGCCATCTCGCGTGAAGAGGAAAAACTCGAGCAGAGCCTGCCGTTCCTTGCCACTGTCGGTTCGACCAGCCCGTACATCGGCCTGTTCGGTACCGTATGGGGCATCATGAACTCGTTCCGCGGCCTGGCCAGCGCACAGCAGGCCACCCTGGCCACTGTTGCCCCCGGTATCGCCGAGGCGCTGGTGGCCACCGCCATCGGCCTGTTCGCGGCCATCCCTGCCGTTATTGCCTACAACCGCTTTGCTGCACGCAGCGAAGTGCTGATCGGCCGTTACTACACCTTCGCCGACGAGTTCCAGGCGATCCTGCACCGCAAAGTGCACACCAGCGAAGAGTAATCAGGTAGAAGCCCATGGCCCGAGTTCGCCACAAACGCAAGCCCGTCGCCGAGATGAACGTGGTGCCCTACATCGACGTGATGCTGGTGCTGCTGGTCATCTTCATGGTGACGGCGCCCATGCTCAACCAGGGCGTGAAGGTCGACCTGCCCAAGGTTTCCAGCGAAGCCTTGCCGCAGGACAACAACGTCCAGATCCTCACCATCTCCATCAAGGCCGACAAGACCTACTACTGGAACCTCGGTAGCGAAGTCGATACCGACAAGCAGATGGACAAGGCCATGACCTTGCCGGACATGACCAGCGCAGTGACCAAGATCATTGCCGCCGGTCGCGACCAGGGCAAGCAGACCCAGGTCTTCATTCGTGGCGACAAGGCTGTCGACTACGGCGCCGTCATGGGCGCCATGGGCGGGTTGCAGAAGGCCGGTGTCGGTAACGTTGGCCTGATTACCGAGGCGCCCTGATGCAACAGCGAGAGCCATCCGCCTCGGAAAGCTACTTCTGGCCCAGTGTCTGGGCCATCGGCCTGCATGTGCTGGTGTTCGCCTTGCTGTTCGTCAGCTTTGCCATGACGCCTGAACTGCCGCCTTCCAAGCCGATCGTTCAGGCTACGCTGTATCAGCTCAAGTCGAAGAGCCAGGCGACCACCCAGACCAATCAGAAGATTGCCGGGGAAGCGAAGAAAACCGCCTCGCGCCAGACTGAAGTCGAGCAGCTGGAGCAGAAGAAGGTCGAGCAGGAGGCCATCAAGGCCGCGGAACAAAAGAAAGCCGATGCCGCTCAAAAGGCTGAGGAAGCGCGCGAAGCCGCCGAGGCGAAGAAGGCCGAGGAAGCTGCGAAAGCTGCTGAAGCCAAGAAAGCCGCCGAGTCCAAGAAGGCTGAAGAGGCGAAGAAGGCCGCCGAGAAGCAGCAGGCCGACATCGCCAAGAAGAAGGCCGAGGAAGAGGCGAAAAAGCAGGCTGAGGAAGAAGCCAAGAAAAAAGCAGCCGAGGAGGCCAAGAAGCAGGCCGCCGAGGACGCGAAGAAGAAAGCAGCCGAGGACGCCAAGAAGAAAGCGGCGTCCGAGGAAGCGAAGAAGAAGGCAGCTGAAGAGGCCAAGAAAAAGGCCGCTGCAGATGCTCAGAAGAAGAAGGCACAGGAAGCGGCCCGCAAGTCGGCGGAAGACAAGAAAGCTCAGGCCCTGGCCGAGCTGTTGTCCGACACCACCGAGCGGCAGCAGGCCTTGGCTGACGAGCAGGGTGACCAGGTGGCCGGCGACTTCGACGACCTGATCCGTATGCGCGCGGCCGAGGGTTGGGCTCGTCCGCCTTCCGCGCGTAAGGGCATGACGGTGACCCTGCAGGTCAACATGTTGCCGGACGGCACCATCACCGGTGTCAGCGTGATCAAGTCCAGTGGCGATGGTCCGTTCGACAGTTCGGCGGTGGCAGCAGTGAAGAACATTGGTCGTTTGACCGAGATGCAGGGTATGAAGCCGAGCGATTTCAACCGTTATCGTTCGTTCAAGATGACATTTACACCTGAGGATCTAGCGTTGTGATTAAACTCCTTCGAGGAATGCTGGTCATGCTCTGCTGCGTGGCCGGCATGGCCATGGCAGAGGAAAAGAACATCCTGGTCACCAGCGGCAGCGATCGGGCCACGCCCATCGCGGTAGTGCCGTTCGGTCTGCAGGGTGGCAGTGTGCTGCCAGAAGACATGGCCGACATCATCGGCAACGACCTGCGCAACTCGGGCTACTATTCGCCGATTCCGCGTCAGAACATGATCAGCCAGCCGACCCAGGGCAGCGAAGTCATCTTCCGTGACTGGAAAGCGCTGGGTGCCCAGTACGTGATGGTCGGCAGCATCGTGCCGTCCGGCGGTCGCTTGCAGGTGCAGTACGCACTGTTCAACGTCGCCACCGAGCAGCAAGTGCTGACCGGCAGCGTGGCGGGCAGCACCGACCAGTTGCGCGACATGGCGCACTACATTGCCGACCAGTCGTTCGAAAAGCTCACCGGCATCAAGGGTGCGTTCTCTACCCGCATGCTGTACGTGACTGCCGAGCGCTTCTCCACCAACAACACCCGCTACACCCTGCAGCGTTCGGACTACGACGGTGCCCGTGCGGTGACCTTGCTGCAGTCGCGTGAGCCGATCCTGTCGCCACGCTTTGCGCCGGATGGCAAGCGTATCGCCTATGTTTCGTTCGAGCAGAAGCGCCCGCGCATCTTCGTGCAGAACATCGATACTGGCCGCCGCGAGCAGGTGACCAACTTCGAAGGCCTGAACGGCGCACCAGCCTGGTCGCCTGATGGTTCGCGCCTGGCGTTCGTGCTGTCCAAGGACGGCAACCCGGACATCTACGTGATGAACGTGGCCTCGCGCCAGATCAGCCGCGTAACCGCCGGCCCGGGTATCAACACCGAACCGTTCTGGGGCAAGGATGGCAACACCCTGTACTTCACCTCCGACCGTGGCGGCAAGCCACAGATCTACAAGCAGTCGGTCAGTGGCGGTGGTGCCGAGCGTGTGACGTTCGTGGGTAACTACAACGCCAACCCGAAACTGTCGGCGGACGAAAAGACCTTGGTCATGATCCATCGCCAGCAGGGTTTCACCAACTTTAAGGTGGCGGCACAGGACTTGCAGCGCGGAAGTGTAAAGATTCTCTCGGAAACGAGTCTTGATGAGTCGCCCACTGTCGCGCCCAACGGCACCATGCTAATCTACGCCACCCGCCAGCAGGGCCGGGGAGTCTTGATGCTCGTGTCGCTTAACGGCCGTGTGAGGCTCCCACTTCCTACCGCTCAAGGCGAAGTCAGAGAACCGTCCTGGTCCCCTTACCTGAACTGATTGCGGCGTAACACGTTTTGCTTAACACACTGGGGTTTCATTAGGAGTTTCACGATGGAAATGCTGAAGTTTGGTAAATTTGCTGCGCTGGCTCTGGCCATGGCCGTAGCTGTAGGTTGCTCCTCGAAAGGCGGTGACAACGCTGGTGAAGGCGCTGTTGATCCGAACGCTGGCTACGGTGCCAACACTGGCGCTGTTGACGGCTCCCTGAGCGAAGAAGCTGCCCTGCGCGCAATCACCACCTTCTACTTCGAATACGACAGCTCGGACCTGAAGCCAGAAGCCATGCGCGCTCTGGACGTTCACGCCAAGGACCTGAAAGCCAACGGCAACCGCGTTGTCCTGGAAGGCAACACCGACGAGCGCGGCACCCGCGAGTACAACATGGCTCTGGGTGAGCGTCGTGCGAAAGCCGTTCAGCGCTACCTGGTTCTGCAGGGCGTTTCCCCTGCTCAGCTGGAACTGGTCTCCTACGGCGAAGAGCGTCCAGTTGCCACCGGCAACGACGAGCAGTCCTGGGCTCAGAACCGTCGCGTAGAACTGCGTAAGTAAGTTCTTATGCGTATGTGCCGTCGTGCTGTAACCGTCCTCGCACTCAGCCTTCCGCTTTCGGCGTGGGCTGCGGTTCCTGTAGTTGATGACAACGGGGGTGCTTACCCACCTTCCGGTTATGGCACGAGCGGCGCCTATGCCGGCGCAGGGGCTTCGGCCCCTGCCTCGGCACAGGGCCAGCTGTTCATGCAGCTGCAACAGATGCAGGATCAACTTTCCCGTCAGCAAGGCATCATCGAAGAGTTGCAGAACGATGTGTCGCGCATGAAGCAGGAAAACCTGGAGCGTTACCAGGATCTTGATCGTCGCATCAACAGTGGTGGCGCGCCTGCCGCGACCCCAGACAATTCCTCCACCGGTGGTGCACCCGATGCCGCCGCCGGTGCCGCAGCAGGCGCCGCTGGCGCTGCTGCACAGCAACCGGCCGCCAATAGCGAGCCCGGTGATCCGGCGAAAGAAAAGCTCTATTACGATGCAGCTTTCGACCTGATCAAGCAGAAGGACTTCGACAAGGCCAGCCAGGCGTTCAACGCCTTCCTGCGCAAGTACCCGAACAGCCAGTACGCCGGCAACGCGCAATACTGGCTGGGTGAGGTGAACCTGGCCAAGGGCGACCTGCCCGCTGCCAGCCAAGCCTTCGCTCAGGTCAGCCAGAAGTACCCCAAGCACAGCAAGGTGCCCGATTCGCTGTACAAGCTGGCTGACGTCGAGCGCCGCATGGGCCACACCGACAAGGTCAAGGGCATCCTGCAGCAAGTCATCACCCAGTACCCCGGCACGTCCGCCGCGCAACTGGCGCAACGCGACCTGCAGAAGCTCTAAGCTGCACCTTTGCAAGAAACCCGCGCCCGCCGCGGGTTTTTTCGTTAGAATCACGTCCCTTTTTTATAAACACGCTGTAGCGGATAACGCCATGTCGAGTCCGCGACAGTGCCTGACGGAGGCGGACAGCCTGTTTAGCTGTCACGCCCGTGGCGAGCATGCAAGACACATTACGCATCACCGAAGTCTTTTACTCTTTGCAGGGTGAAACACGAACGGCTGGGCTGCCCACGGTTTTCGTGCGCCTGACCGGTTGCCCCCTGCGCTGCCAGTACTGCGACAGTGCCTACGCCTTCACCGGCGGTACCATTCGCACCCTCGATTCGATCCTTGAGCAGGTGGCCGGCTTCAAGCCGCGTTATGTCTGCGTTACCGGTGGCGAGCCATTGGCCCAGCCGAACGCCTTGCCGCTGCTGCAGCGCCTGTGCGATGCCGGCTACGAGGTCTCGCTGGAAACCAGTGGCGCCCTCGATATTTCTGGTACCGACGTGCGCGTCAGCCGTGTGGTCGATCTCAAGACCCCTGGCTCGGAAGAGTCGCACCGCAACCGCTACGAGAACATCGAGCAGCTGACCCGCAACGACCAGGTCAAGTTCGTCATCTGTTCCCGCGAGGACTATGACTGGGCGGTGTCCAAGCTGATCCAGTACAACCTGGCCGAACGCGCTGGCGAAGTGCTGTTCTCGCCTAGCCACCATCAGGTGAGTGCCACCGACCTGGCCGACTGGATCGTTGCCGACAACCTGCCCGTACGCTTCCAGCTGCAGTTGCACAAGCTGCTGTGGAACGACGAACCTGGACGTTGATTGAGGAGTGAAAGAGATGACTGAGAAACGCGCGGTAATCCTGCTGTCCGGCGGCCTCGATTCGGCCACGGTCGTGGCCATGGCCAAGGCCGAAGGCTACAGCTGCTACACCATGAGCTTCGACTACGGCCAGCGCCATCGTGCCGAATTGAACGCTGCGGCACGTGTCGCCCGCGACCTGGGCGTGGTCGAACACAAGGTCATCGGCCTCAACCTCGATGGCATCGGCGGCTCGGCCCTGACCGACAGCAGCATCGATGTGCCGGAGACTCCGGGTGAGGGCATCCCGGTGACCTACGTGCCGGCCCGCAACACCGTGTTCCTGTCGCTGGCCCTGGGCTGGGCGGAAGTATTGGAAGCGCGTGACATCTTCATCGGTGTCAACGCCGTGGACTATTCCGGTTACCCGGATTGCCGCCCAGCGTTCGTCGAGGCCTTCGAGCGCATGGCCAACCTGGCCACCAAGGCGGGTGTCGAAGGGCAGGGCTTCCGCATCCAAGCCCCGCTGCAGAACATGAGCAAGGCGCAGATCGTGCAAGCGGGCATGGCCCGTGGCGTGGATTACAGCCTGACGGTTTCCTGCTACCAGGCCAATGATGAAGGCCAGGCGTGCGGAAAGTGCGACAGTTGCCGCCTGCGTGCCGATGGTTTCAAGGCGGCGGGTGTGCAGGACCCGACGCATTACTTCTGATAAAAGGTTGGCCAGGGTATTGATTTCTCGTTAGAAATCAGTATTATACGCGCCATCCAACGGGTCGTTAGCTCAGTTGGTAGAGCAGTTGGCTTTTAACCAATTGGTCGTAGGTTCGAATCCTACACGACCCACCATACTCAGTAAGACAAAGCCCGCTACCAGAAATGGTCGCGGGCTTTGTCGTTTCCGGCTGCGCGCAAGGCCTCGTGGGAGCTGGCTCGCGGGTGATTGTGGGGCGCGAAGCGCCCCGCCTTCGATTATTCAGCCCACTCAGGATCACCAGTAAACACCACGGTAATCCAGCGATCCGGCCCTTCGCCGCCTACCGCATCACCGATTTCATTGCGCCACGCATCCCATTCATCAATGGTTTTCGCGGCCATGGTCTTGGGTACGATGAAATACAGTTCGATCTCCCGCGAGCGCCCGACCTTGGCCACATAGGCCCTGTACGACTGCAAGCCGTGACGCGCCACGAATGCGCGCGCCACCTCGTCCACGTGCAGTTTCAGGTCGCCGGGTGTCACCAGGAAGATTTCCGACAGCGCCTGACGCACTACCGACAGCGGTAGTGGAATGATCACCAGGCACACCAAGGCCAATACTGCCGGGTCGATGTAAGGCGATACCCACTCCCACTGCGTGCCTTGAACCGCGTAGCCGAAGCAGAAGGCGATCAGCAGGGCGGCGGTGATGCTGGCCGACATTACCCAGCCTTTCACGTCCATGCGCACGAAGTCCGACTTCAGTTTGCGGTTGGCACGGTCCTCGACCACGGCGATGGTCGCGCAGGCGATCACGGTCAGCAGTGCGTAGACCATGGCGATGCCGAACTCCAGGTGTCGGCCACCCTGCAGCAGGCTGCTGACCGCGTTGATCAACGCGTAGATGGCGACGCCGCTGAGCAGGATGCCGTTGAGTGCGAGCACCATCGGTTCCAGGTGCCAGAAGCCCATGGTGAAGCGCTCACGCAGCTTGCGCGAGAGTTGCAGGCTGGTGGCGTGCGAGGTGATCAGTTTGACCACTACCAGTGAAAGCCCGCTCATGCTGGCGTCGACCAGCGAGTAGACGCCATCGAAGACAATCGAGAACGAGCCGGAGGCCAGGCCGAAGCCGATACCGATGGTGGCGATGAACAAGGTGACGGCGATCGAGGTACGTAACAGGCCCTGTTCGCTGGTTAAATCGAAGAAAGAAGATCGAGGTGTGGTTTGCATAACGTAAGCTCAGTAAGACGACGTTGCTCTTCGGGGCCTGTGCCGGCTTCTTCGCGGGCAAGCCCGCTCCCACTGTGATATCACAAGCCTTGAGTGACGCGCTGTGCTTGTGGGAGCGGGCTTGCCCGCGAAGAGGCCCTTACAGGCTAGACGCGAAACTGTTCCATCAATGCCTGTTGCTGGTTGGCCAGTCTGTTCAGGGCCTGACTGATTCGCGCCGATTCATCGGCCTGCCCGGACAGCGACTCGGTCACGTCGCGAATGCCGGCGACGTTGCGGTTCACTTCCTCTGCCACCGCACTCTGTTCCTCGGCCGCCGAGGCAATCTGCAGGTTCATGTCGCTGATCACTGCCACGGCCTCACCGATGCGTTCCAGTGCGGGCAACGCCTGCTCCATGCGAGTGGCGCTGGCCTGGGCCTGGCGCTGGCCTTCATGCATGGCGCCGACCACGTCCTGGGTGCCTTGCTGCAGCCCTTCGATTACCTGGCGAATCTCTTCTACCGACACCTGGGTGCGCTGGGCCAGGCTGCGCACTTCGTCGGCGACCACGGCAAAACCACGCCCGGCTTCGCCTGCACGCGCGGCTTCGATGGCGGCATTGAGGGCCAGCAGGTTGGTCTGCTCGGCAATCGCGCGGATCACTTCGAGCACCGAGCCGATCTTCTCACTGCGCTGCTCCAGCGCGCGGGCCTCGTCCATGGCGACGTCCATGCCAGTGGCCAACTGGTCGATGGTCTGGCGGGTGCTGGCGATCAGTTGCAGGCCCTCACGGCTGGCCTGATCGGCGCCACGTGCAGCCTGGGCCGCCTGTGCAGCGTTGTGGGCAACATCCTGGGCGGTGGCGCTCATTTCGTTGGCAGCGGTGGCAACCTGTTCGATTTCCCGTTGCTGCTGCTGCATGCCATTACTGGTCTGGCTGGCGATGGCGGCGGACTGGTCGGCGGTGCCGCGGGCTTCGAGCAGTGAGCCTTTGACCTGGGCGATCACCGGTTGCAGCTTGTCGAGGAAGCGGTTGAACCAGCCCGTCAGCTGGCCCAGTTCGTCCTGGCGGGCGTAGTCCAGGCGACGGGTCAGGTCACCTTCGCCGCTGGCGATGTCTTCCAGGCGCGCGGCCACGGCGAGGATAGGGCGGGTAACGCCACGTGCGGTCAGCCATACCAGCAGCAGGCCGATGATCGCCGCGCCCAGGCCGATCAGCAGGCTGGTCAGGTTGGCGCTCTGGTTATGGGTGTCCAGGCGCTGGTTGAGGGCGAGTGCGGGCGCTTGCAGCACCGCTTCGGGCAGTTCCAGTTGCACTTGCCAGGGCTTGGCGTCAGGGATCGGCGCAAACGGCCGTGTCACGCGCAGCAGGCCCTGATCCACTTCCTTGTCCAGTGGCTGGCCCAGCCTGCTGGCGTCACGGCTGTGCCCGGCAAGCAGGCCGGCAGCGCTGACGATGCTGACCTGGCCCTTGCCGTCGAACAGTTCCTGGCGGCCATCCAGGCTCAGTTGCTGGAGGTTGTTCAGGCCGATGTCCAGGCCGACCACGCCCACGACCTTGCCGTTATCCAGCAGCGGCAGGGCGATGCTGGTCATCAGCACCTGATGACCATTGACCTCGTCGAGGTAGGGCTCGAGCACGCAGGCCCTGGCGGTTTCCTGCGGGCAGGTCAGCCAGCGGTTCTTGGCCAGGCCGTTGGTGCCGGGGCTGTTGTCGCCCAACATCGACTCTGGCATCGCTTCCAGTTCCAGGGTGCCTGGGCTGGGCTGCGACCAGTACAGCGAGAAGCGTCCGCTTTCGTTGCTGCCGCTGTTCTCCTGGCCGATGAACTGGCTATCCAGGTGGTCCAGCGCATTGGGCTGGAACACCAGGTACAGGCCGATCACGTCCGGGTTGCCGGCAAGGCTGGCGTGGGCTTGGCGGGTCAGTTCGGCGCGCAGGTCGCTGCCGCCCTTGGTCTTGAGCACCTGGACCAGGCGGGCGAACCCGTTGCCGTACTGGTAGGCGTCCATGAAATAGCGCTGGATGCGCAACGCCTGGGTCTCGGCGTGGGCTTGCAGGCGCAGGCGCGCGCTGTGTTCGAGCATTTCGGTATTGGCCTGGTTGACCAACGCTGCGCTACGCCGTGATTGAGCCAGTGAGCTGGCGACCAGCAAGGCGACGATGGCCAGCAAGCAAAGGCCGGCGAGCAGGGTGATCTTCCATTGAATGGAGAGGCGGCGCAGCGGCATCTGGGCATTCCTTTTCGAACAAGAACAACGCCCGCGTTCAGGCGCGGGCGTTGTTGGTGGCTAGTGTCATTCAGCGACGTAGTTCGGTGGTGCGACACGGAAGGCTTTGGTCAGCCAGGCCAGGTGTATCAGCCCCGCGACTGCCCACAGGCCGCCGAATATCAACGAATGTTCGTTGAGGTCAAGCCAGAGCTTGGCGATGATGCAGAAGCCGATGGTTGGCAGGATCAGGTACTTCATCTTGTTGGCCAGCCCCTGGCGATTGCCCTCGCGCAGGTAGCAGTGGCTGATCACCGACAGGTTGACGAAGCTGAACGCTACCAGCGCGCCGAAGTTGATGATCGAGGTGGCGGTGACCAGGTCGAAGAAGATCGCCGAGAGGGCAATCACGCCGACCACGGCAATGTTCACTACCGGAGTCTTGTAGCGCGGATGCAGGCGGGCGAACACGCCGCTCGGGATCACATTGTCGCGGCCCATCACGTACAACAGGCGCGATACGCTGGTCTGCGAAGCCAGGCCCGAGGCGATGGTGTTGATCACCGTGCAGGCGATGAAGATCGACTGGAACAGCTTGCCACCGACGTACAGGGCGATTTCCGGCAGTGCCGCTTCTGGGTCATGGAAGCGAGCGTTGGTCGGGAAGTACGCCTGCATGAAGTACGACACACCGATGAACACGACGCCACCGATCAGGGCGGTGAGGAAGATCGCACGCGGAATGATCTTGCCCGGATCCTTGGTTTCTTCGGACAGGCAAGTCACTGCGTCAAAGCCCAGGAACGAGAAGCACAGGATGGTTGCGCCGGCTGCCAGGGCGCTGAGCTGCGTCTGCGAGTCGGCGAAAGGCGTCAGGCTCCAGGTGGTCCCCAGCCCTTCGCCCTGGTCCAGCCCGCGTACGCACAGGTAGATGAACACCGACATGATCATCAGCTGCACGATCACGAACAGCAGGTTGAAATGCGCGACCAGGTTGATGCTGCGCATGTTGATCAGGCTGATCAGGGTGACGAAGCCGGCCACCCACATCCACGCTGGCACCTCGGGGAACATGGCCGAAAGGTAGAGCTTGGCCAGCAGCGCGTTGACCATGGGCAGCAACAGGTAATCAAGCAGCGAAGACCAGCCGACCAGGAAACCCACGTGCGGGTTGATGGCGCGTTGGGTATAGGTATAGGCCGAGCCGGACTGCGGGAAGCGGCGTACCAGTGTGCCGTAACTCACGGCGGTGAACAGGACGCCGGCCAGGGCCAGCAGGTAGGCGCTGGGAACGTGGCCAGAGGTAATGCCGGACACGATGCCGAAAGTGTCGAACACGGTCATCGGCGTGAGGTACGCCAGGCCGATGATGACTACGTGCCAGAGGCGCAGGGATTTACGGAATTGGCCGTTGCCGGTGGCGTTGTGGTCATGCTGCATGCTGGTGTGGCTCCATGTTGTTCACCTTTTTTGTTCGGAGCAGAGATAGGCGCGTGCTAGGCGCCGACGTCAGGCTGGCAGTGCCTTGGCGAGGAGGTTGAAGCGTGCGGGCAGGGGCATCCGAGCATCATGACGGCGCGACTTTTTCTTCTTCGTGGATCGGGCGCTGGGCGAGGTGGTGAAAATAAAAAACGATTGGTAGGGAGGCGTCAAGTTAAACATGACAAGATGTTGCGAAATTGAAATATTTATCGGTTAAACGGCCTGTATGTTCGGTTTTTGCGCGGTTTTTTGCGGTTTCGATCGACTTGAATGTCCGTAAAAATTAACAAGTCTGAAGTTGAGAGCACGCTTGTCGGATGCTTCCTAATCATAGGATTTCGTCACCGCAGCCATCACCTGACCAGGCGCCGGGTGATATTCTTCGGCCCTTGTGCGGCTATCGCCGCGAACCTGCCCATATGGACATCGATCGGTTCTATTCATGAAGAAATCAGTAGGTATCCTTTCCGGCCTGGCCATCGCCATAGCCGTCGTCACTACCGCTGGCGCCTGGTACACCGGCAAGCAGTTGCCTGCGGAGCTGGACAACGCCGTCAGCCGCAGCAACGAGCAGCTCAAGAAGGCCCTGGTCAACTATGGCGGCAGCATGACTGTCGAACTGGTCTCGCTCGATCAGCATTTCTTCAGCAGCACGGCACAGTACCGGCTCAAGGCCAAGGACATCAATCTTGGCCATGGCGAAGTGGTCAGTTTCGACCTTGGCATGACCGACCAGATAGAGCATGGCCCGTTCCCCTGGTCGCGGGTCAAGGCACTGAAGCTGATGCCGGTGCTGGCCGCGAGCAACAGCAGCCTGCAGAAGGACGACCTCACCGCGCCGTGGTTCGCTGCTGCAGGCGGGCAGTCGCCGATCAGCGCGCACACCAGCCTGGGCTTCTCGGGCAACGTCGACAGCAACATCACTGTGGCGCCGCTCAAGCACACCGAGGCCAACGGCAGCACCCTGGACTTCTCGGGCATGTCGCTGGAGGTCAGCGGTGACCAGGAAGGCAAGGCGTCGAAGTTCCATGGCAGCGCGGATCGTTTCGAAATCAAGTTGGTCGGCGAGGACCATCCGCCGGCCACTTTCGAACTGTCGGGCCTGAAGGTCGGCGGCAACCTGGCAGCCAGCAAGCATGACGCCGTGTACGTCGGCAACGTCGACCTGCTGCTGGCCGAGGCCAAAGCGACCTTGGGGGCCAAGCAACAGGTGCTGGTGCTCAAGGGCCTTGAACAGAACGTCCTGCAGACACTGGATGGCCCGGACACCGTGGGTGGCCGCGTGGATTACCGAGTGGCAGACATCACCTGGGACGGCCGTGCGGTTGGCAGCGCGCAGATGGGTGTGAGCATCAAGTCGCTCAACGCGCCGGCCTTGCAGTCGCTGTCCAAGTGGTACCAGGCCCACCTGCCGGAGTTCGAGGCGGCGCAGGCTGCGGGCCAGCCGGTGCCGGAAATCCAGATGGACGAGGCGGAAAAAGCCAGGTTCCACGGCGATCTGCAGCAGTTGCTGGCTTCCAGGCCCAAGCTGGCCATCGAGAACCTGGCGTTCCGCACTGCCAATGGCGAGAGCCGTTTCGACCTGTCGATGGATTTCGCCAGCCCCGCCTCGTTCGACCTGCCACCTGACCAGTTGAGCAAGCAGCTGATCACCGAGGTGAAGAGCAAGCTGTCGTTGTCCAAGCCGATGATCGGTGACCTGGCGACGTTGCAGGCGCTGCTGGAGGGGCAGACCGATGCCCAGGTGATTGCCGCGCAATCGAGCCAGGCCGGGGAGATGGTCGGCATGATGGCGCTGCAGAGCGGCATGGCCACCGTACAGGGCAACGATGTTGTGTCGAGCCTGCACTATGCCGACGGCATGGTCGATTTCAACGGCAAGAAGATGACCGTCGAACAGTTCGCCATGCTGTTGGCGGCGCACTTTGCCGCGATGCAGCCGCAGGGCTGACGCCAAACTGGTGTTGGCCTCTTCGCGGCTGAAGCCGCTCCTACAGGTAAAACGCTGCTCTCAGGTCCAGCGCTGATCCTGTGGGAGCGGCTGAAGCCGCTCCTACA
>NZ_BCAZ01000052.1:0-40842 GCF_001320205.1 Pseudomonas sp. NBRC 111123 | reverse complement strand
TGCGCCGCGCGGGCGGCGCGCGATTTCACAGGCGCCACTGCAATCAAGGCATGCGCCTCTCAAGAAAAACATTGGTAAGCCCTGTCGATTTATCCGATTACCGTTCGACCATGAGCTGAAGGTACAAGCCAACCCTGTACCGAAATGCTCATGAATGATCGGAGGAACACCCGATGAACGCGGCAGCCGAAAACGAAATCCGTCAGCTTATCGACCGCTGGATGCAGGCCGTACGCGACCGTGACATCCCCGCCATCACCGCACCCTACGCCGAAGACATCGTCGCCTTCGATGCCATCCAGTCGCTTCAGTTCAAGGGCCGGGCCGCCTACCAGGCGCACTGGGAAATGTGCATGAACATGTGCCCTGGCCCCATGGTCTTCGAACTCGCCCAACTGACCGTGCACGCGGACGGCGAGCTGGGCCTGGCGCACTGGCTGAACCGCTGCGGCCCTGGGGATGACGAGAGCCAGTGCGGTTTCATCCGTGCCACCGTCGGTTACCGCAAGTCTGGCGGCCAGTGGCAGGTGATCCACGAGCATTGGTCGGCACCGTTCGACATGCAAACCCAGAAAGCACTGTTCGATCTCAAGCCTTGATCGGCTATCGCCAAATGCACGTTGCCAACGCCTGGAGACGACCATGAAATACCTATGCCTGGTCTATTGTGACGAAGGGCTGCTGCACAGCCTGCCCGACAGCCCGGAAGACGCCGAATGCATGGCCTACGCCGAATCGCTGCAGAGCTGCGGGCGCATCATTGCAGCAGAAGCGCTGAAGACCGTGCAAACCGCCACCACCGTGCGCATGCGCGCAGGGCGAATGAGCATCACCGATGGCCCGTTTGCCGAAACGAAAGAGCAGCTCGCCGGTTTTTACCTGGTCGATGCCCGTGACCTCAACGAGGCGCTGAACATCGCCAAGGGCATACCGGCTGCGCGGGTCGGCAGCGTGGAAGTGCGGCCAGTGCGCGAACTGCAACCCTGACAGCAACGGAGAACAACAAGAATGACCCTTGCCCAACCCGCGCCTGCGCAGCACGAGCTGTCGATCAGCCGCTTGATCGATGCCCCACCTGCCAAGGTTTTCCGTGCCTGGACAGAGCCCGAGTGGCTGATGCAGTGGTGGGGGCCACACGGCATGACCACCCCTGAATGCGAGATGCAACTGTGGGTCGGGGGCCTATTCCGTACGCTCATGCGTGCCCCGGATGGCTCCGAGTACCCGACCCAGGGGGTATTTCTGGAAATTGCCGCCCCGCGTCGGCTGGTGTTCACCGATGCCTTCGGGCCGGGTTGGGTGCCGTCGGGCAAGGCCTTCATGACTGCAGTGATCAGCTTTGACGAAGAAAACGGCAAGACCCGCTACACCGCCCGTGCCTGGCATTGGAATGCAGCCGACAGCCGCGCCCATGAAGAAATGGGCTTCCATCAGGGCTGGGGAGAAAGCCTGGACCGCCTGGTGGAGGTGGTGACTCAGCGGATGCCTGACTGATGGCAGAGCTGGCGCAGGTGCGTGGCGAAGTCGAAGCGGTGTACCGGCGTGATTCGCGGCGCATCCTGGCGACCTTGATCCGCCTGCTGGGGGATTTCGACCTGGCCGAGGAGGCCATGCACGATGCCTTTTTCATCGCCGTCGAGCGCTGGCAGCGCGATGGCATCCCTGGCAACCCTCGCGCCTGGCTGGTCTCTACCGGGCGCTTCAAGGCCATTGATGCATTGCGCCGGCGTGCCCGTTTCGACCGCTCCCAGGCCGACCTGATCATGCTGATCGAAGGCCAGGGGCAAGACCCCAGTGAAGAAGAGCTGCTCGCTGACGACCGCCTGCGGCTGATCTTCACGTGTTGCCACCCGGCCCTGGCCGCCGATGCCCAGGTGCCGCTGACCCTGCGCGAAGTCTGCGACCTGACCACCGAGCAGATCGCCCGTGCGTTTCTGCAAAGCCCGGCGACCATTGCCCAGCGTATCGTGCGGGCCAAGGCCAAGATCCGCGACGCCGGCATTCCTTATCAGGTCCCCGAGCTGCACGAGTTGCCCGAGCGCCTGGAGAGTGTGTTGCGGGTGATCTATCTGGTGTTCAATGAAGGCTATTCGGCGTCTTCGGGCGAGGCGTTGCTGCAGCAGGCGCTGAGCGACGAGGCGATCCGCCTCGGGCGCCTGCTGGTGCAACTACTGCCAGACGCTGAAGCCGTCGGCCTGCTGGCGCTGATGCTGCTACAGGCATCGCGGCAGCGCGCGCGCAGCGATGCCGAAGGCAACCTGGTGCTGCTCGATCAGCAGGACCGCAGCCTGTGGGACCGCGAGCAGATTGCCGAAGGCTGTGAACTGGTGCGCCTGGCGTTGGCCAGCCGGGCTTTTGGTGCCTACACCGTGCAGGCGGCGATCGCGGCGGTGCATGCCGAGGCGGCGACGGCGCAAGAGACAGATTGGGCGGAGATCGTCGGGCTGTACGATGTGCTGCAAAGGCACTGGCCGTCCGCCGTTGTGGCGCTTAACCGGGCGGTGGCGCTGGCCAAGCGTGACGGGGCGCAGGCTGGGCTGGTGGCAGTGGAGGCGATTCTGGCAGGCGGAGCGTTGCGCGACTATCACCTGGCGCATGCGGCGCGGGCGCAGTTGCATCAAGAGTTGGGGAATGTCGGGGAGGCGCGGGTGGCCTGGGAAAAGGCGCTGGAGTTGACCTGCCAGGCGCCGGAGCGGCGGCATATCGAAAGGCGATTACGCGAACTGATGTGATGGCCTGGCCGGCCTCTTCGCGGGTAAACCCGCTCCCACAGGGGGCAGTGCAAGCCTGTGAAGGCGGTGCATTCCTTGTGAGGGCGGGCTTGCCCGCGAAGAATCCAGCACCGATATCAGCTGGCGACGAAGTTCGGTGGGGATACCAGTTCGACGGTCTGCTGTTTGCGCGGTGCGAGGATCTCGGCCTCGCCCTCGACTACCAGCTCATCGTTCTGGTTGTACACATTGGTGGCGATACGCACCTTGAACTTGGGCAGCTTCTCGAGGATTTCCAGGCGCACGGTCAGGGTGTCGCCGATTTTCACCGGCTTCTGGAAGCTCATTTTCTGGCCCAGGTAGATGGTGCCAGGGCCAGGCAGGGTGCAGGCCACTGCAGCGCTGATCAGCGCACCGCTGAACATGCCGTGGGCGATACGTTCCTTGAACATGCTCTTGGCGGCAAATTCGGCATCCAGGTGCACGGGGTTGTGGTCACCGGACATCGCGGCGAACAGCTGGATGTCGCGTTCTTCGACAGACTTTTCGTAACTGGCTTTCTGGCCGACTTCCAAAGCTTCGTAAGGCGTGTTGGTGACCTGGGTCATTGGCGTTTCCTTGATAGGCGGACGAGGCCGATATCATTCATTGCGAGCAGGGCGGCCAAGGGCCAGCGCCTGCTCAAGCCATGCGAGGATATCGGCGGTGACCTCGTCCCGATTGATTTCGTTTAGCACTTCATGCCGCGCCTCAGGATAGACGCGCAGCTGTACATGTCGATTGCCGGTCGCGCGCAGGGCGTCGGCCAGATGGGTGAGACGCTTGCCGGCACTCACCGGATCACATTCGCCACCGATCACCAGCAGCGGCAGGTTCGGATCGATCTGTGCGAGGTTACGCGCCTGGCTGATTTGCGTCAGCCCCTGCAGCAGGTCGAGCCACAGCTGGTTGCTGCAGCGAAAGCCGCACAGCGGATCGTTGACGTACTGGTCCACTTGCGCCGGGTCACGGCTGAGCCAGTCGAACGCCGTGCGGTTGGGCTTGAAGGCGCTGTTGAACGAGCCGAACGACAGCCATTCGATCAAGGCGCTTTTGCCCAGTGGCCCCTGGCGCCAGGCTTCCAGGCGCGCAATCAGGCGGGCCGCCCGATACAGCGCGGCGGGCTGGTAGTTGGAACCACTGAGAACCGCCCCCTGCAGGCTCGCGCTGTGGTGCGTGAGGTAGGCCTGTGCGATGTAGCTGCCCATGCTGTGGCCGAACAGGAACAGCGGGGTGCCGGGAAACTGCTGGCCGATGTGCTGGGCCAGCAGGCCAAGGTCGTTGACCACGGCATTCCAGCCATGGTGCCGGGCGAACAGGCCCAGGCTGCCCAGTTCGGCGGTGCGGCCGTGACCGCGCAGGTCGGGCGCCAGCAGGGCGTAGCCGGCATCGCAGAGGGCGTGGCCCAGGTGCTGGTAGCGCCCGGCGTGCTCGGCCATGCCATGGGCCAGCAGCACCACGGCCTTGACCGGTGTGGCCGGTAGCCATTGGTGCACGTACAGGCTGCAATGCTCGCTGGCGGGTAGCCAGAAGGCGTCATGGGGCATGGCGAATCCTTTGCGCGATGGTTACCCGCACAGTGTATGCATAACCGCCCGGATTGCAGGAAGGGCACAAATAAGATTCACAATGTTAATGGCGGCACTTGGCATATATGCCACCTCAGGCTTACCTGCTAACGTCGGTTCAACGCCTTTTTGCCTCCAGGCAAACGGGACAAGGAATCAGTGCGAGCTCAGGCAGAGGAACAATAATAAATGCAAGCCGACTTCTGGAATGACAAACGCCCCGAGGGCGTGCCTTCCTCCATCGACATCCACGCATACGCTTCGGTCGTCGAGGTGTTCGAGCGCTCCTGCAAGCGCTTTGCCGAGCGCCCGGCGTTCAGCAACCTCGGCGTGACCCTGAACTACGCCGAACTCGAGCGCCATTCGGCGGCCTTCGCCGCCTGGCTGCAGCAGCACACCGACCTCAAGCCGGGTGATCGCATCGCAGTGCAGATGCCCAACGTCCTGCAGTACCCCATTGCCGTGTTCGGCGCCCTGCGCGCCGGGCTGATCGTGGTCAACACCAACCCGCTGTATACCGAGCGCGAGATGCGTCACCAGTTCAAGGATGCCGGCGCTCGCGCCCTGGTGTACCTGAACATGTTCGGCAAGCGCGTGCAGGAAGTGCTGCCAGATACCGGTATTGAGTACCTGATCGAAGCGAAGATGGGCGACTTGTTGCCCGCAGCCAAGGGCTGGCTGGTCAATACCGTGGTCGACAAGCTGAAAAAAATGGTCCCGGCCTATCATCTGCCCCAGGCCATCCCGTTCAAGCAGGTACTGCGCGAAGGCCGCAGCCTGACGCACAAACCGGTGCCACTCACCCTCGATGACATCGCCGTGCTGCAGTACACCGGCGGCACCACGGGCCTGGCCAAGGGCGCCATGCTCACGCACGGCAACCTGGTGGCCAACATGCTGCAGGTGCTGGCGTGCTTCTCCCAGCACGGCCCGGATGGGCAGCGGCTGATCAAGGAAGGCCAGGAAGTGATGATTGCGCCGCTGCCGCTGTACCACATCTATGCCTTTACCGCGAACTGCATGTGCATGATGGTCACCGGCAACCACAACGTGCTGATCACCAACCCGCGCGACATCCCGGGCTTCATCAAGGAGTTGGGCAAGTGGCGTTTTTCGGCGTTGTTGGGGTTGAACACCTTGTTCGTCGCGCTGATGGACCACCCAGGCTTCCGTCAGCTGGACTTTTCGGCGCTGAAAGTAACCAACTCTGGCGGCACGGCGCTGGTCAAGGCCACTGCCGAGCGTTGGGAGCAACTCACCGGTTGCCGCATCGTCGAGGGCTACGGCCTGACCGAGACTTCGCCGGTGGCCAGCACCAACCCCTACGGCCAGCTCGCGCGGCTGGGCACCGTGGGCATTCCGGTGGCGGGCACGGCATTCAAGGTCATCGATGATGACGGCAACGAGCAGCCACTGGGTGAGCGCGGCGAGTTGTGCATCAAGGGGCCGCAGGTGATGAAAGGCTACTGGCAGCAGCCGGAGGCCACGGCCCAGGCGCTGGATGCCGAGGGCTGGTTCAAGACTGGCGATATCGCGGTGATCGACCCGGACGGTTTCACCCGCATTGTCGACCGCAAGAAGGACATGATCATCGTCTCTGGCTTCAATGTGTACCCCAACGAAATCGAGGATGTGGTGATGGGGCATCCGCAGGTTGCCAGCTGCGCGGCCATCGGCGTGCCGGACGAGCGTACGGGGGAGGCGGTGAAGCTGTTCGTGGTAGCGCGTGAGGGTGGGGTGAACGTCGATGAGCTGAAGGCCTACTGCAAGGCCAACTTTACCGGCTACAAAGTACCCAAGCACATCGTGGTGCGCGAGTCGCTGCCGATGACCCCAGTGGGCAAGATCCTGCGGCGAGAGTTGCGCGACATAGCCTGATCCGGAATGTGCTTCTTCGCGGGCAAGCCCGCTCCCACAGCCGCTGCACATGCCTGATGAATGTGCGGTAACTGTGCGAGCGGGCTTGCCCGCGAATGCTTTGAAAGTGCTCTAACAGGCTGCTTACGGCCCGATTTGCGACATTTTGGTCAATTACTCTAAAAATGACCTATATAGTTCATTGAGTCATTTTTGTGACTGAGAGGCCGTTCTTGGCCCCTAGGCGACCCCATTTAAAGCTGTTACTCTCGGGCCGCTTTCAGATGATCAGGTTTGCAACGAACCCTCATCACATATCAATAATAAACGCATCGACGCGTGAATCGAACTTCGCTGTTGCTGAAGGAGTGGGCTTCCATGATCGAAAATTTTTGGAAGGATAAATACCCAGCCGGGATTACGGCGGAAATCAATCCTGACGAATTCCCCAATATCCAGGCGGTACTCAAGCAATCCTGCCAACGCTTTGCCAATAAACCGGCCTTTAGCAACCTGGGCAAGACCATCACCTACGGCGAGCTCTATGCGCTGTCAGGCGCTTTTGCGGCCTGGCTGCAGCAGCACACCGACCTCAAGCCGGGTGACCGTATTGCCGTCCAGCTGCCCAATGTCCTGCAATACCCTGTAGCCGTATTTGGTGCCATGCGCGCCGGCCTGATCGTGGTCAACACCAATCCGCTGTATACCGTGCGGGAAATGGAGCACCAGTTCAACGACTCCGGTGCCAAGGCCTTGGTATGCCTGGCCAACATGGCGCACCTGGCCGAGAAGGTGGTGCCCAAGACCCAGGTGAAGCACGTCATCGTCACCGAGGTGGCCGACTTGCTGCCACCGCTCAAGCGCCTGCTGATCAACAGCGTGATCAAGTACGTGAAGAAGATGGTGCCGGCCTACAACCTGCCGCGCGCCGTGCGCTTCAACGATACCCTCGCGCTGGGCAAGGGCCAGCCGGTCACCGAAGCCAACCCGCAAGCCAATGACGTGGCCGTGCTGCAGTACACCGGCGGCACCACCGGCGTGGCCAAGGGGGCGATGCTGACCCACCGCAACCTGGTGGCCAACATGCTGCAGTGCCGGGCGCTGATGGGCTCCAACCTGCATGAAGGTTGCGAGATCCTGATCACTCCGCTGCCGCTTTACCACATCTATGCCTTCACCTTCCATTGCATGGCGATGATGCTGATCGGCAACCACAACGTGCTTATCAGCAACCCACGCGACCTGCCAGCAATGGTCAAGGAGCTGGGCAAGTGGAAGTTCAGCGGTTTCGTCGGCCTCAATACGTTGTTCGTTGCGCTGTGCAACAACGAGGCATTCCGCGCCCTGGACTTCTCGGCGCTGAAGATCACCCTGTCCGGTGGCATGGCCTTGCAGCTGAGCGTGGCCGAGCGCTGGAAGAGCGTTACCGGCTGCGCCATCTGCGAAGGCTATGGCATGACCGAGACCAGCCCGGTGGCGGCGGTGAACCCGGCCGAGGCGAACCAGGTGGGTACCATCGGCATCCCGGTGCCATCCACCCTGTGCAAGGTCATCGACGACGCCGGCAACGAGCTGGCGCTGGGCGAAACCGGCGAGCTGTGCGTCAAGGGCCCGCAAGTCATGAAGGGCTACTGGCAGCGTGAAGACGCCACCCGCGAGATCCTCGACAGCGACGGCTGGCTGAAGACCGGCGACATCGCGCTGATCCAACCAGATGGCTACATGCGCATCGTCGACCGCAAGAAGGACATGATCCTGGTCTCGGGCTTCAACGTGTACCCCAATGAGCTGGAAGATGTGCTCGCCGGCTTGCCGGGTGTGCTGCAGTGCGCAGCCATCGGTGTGCCGGACGAGAAGTCGGGTGAAGTGATCAAGGTGTTCATCGTGGTCAAGCCGGGCATGACCGTGACCAAGGAGCAGGTGATGGAGCACATGCGTGCCAACGTCACTGGCTACAAGGTGCCGCGGTACATCGAGTTCCGCGATGCGCTGCCGACCACCAACGTCGGCAAGATCCTGCGCCGTGAACTGCGCGATGAAGAGCTGAAGAAGCAGGGCTTGAAGAAGATCGCTTGATCTTCAGATCTCTAATGATTTCACCGGCCTCTTCGCGGGTAAACCCGCTCCTGCAGGGTTGTACAAAACCTGTAGGAGCGGGTTTACCCGCGAAGAGGCCAGTGCAATCAGCGCAGTTTTTCTAGCATCTGGTAGTACCACATCCCCGCCGCCAGCAGCGGGTTGCCCAGCAAGTCCCCCATCGGCACACGTACGTGCTTGCACTGCGCGAAGGTGTCGAACTTCTCCAGCGTTCCGGTCAGTGCCTCGGCCATGATCTCGCCCATGATGTGGCTGGTGGCGATGCCGTGCCCGGAATAGCCCTGGCAGTACCACACGTTGTCCGACAGCTTGCCCAGTTGCGGAATGCGGTTGACCACGATGCCCATCGCGCAGCTCCACTGGAACTCGATCGGCACGCCCTTGAGCGCCGGGAAGGTGCGTTCGATACACGGGCGCAGCTCGCCTTCGATATCACGCGAATCCTTGCCCGAGTAATTGGCGCCGCCGCCAAACAGCAAACGCTTGTCGGCCGTCAGGCGGTAGTAGTCGAGGACGAAGCGGCAGTCGTACACCGCCAGGTCCTGCGGGTTGATCTGCTCCGCCAGTTCGCCCAGCGGGGCAGTGGTGACGATGCCGCCCATGGCCGGAAAGATCTTGCCCTTGAGCTGGCGCTTTTCCAGCTTGTGGTAGACGTCGCCGGCCAGCATCACCTGGCGCGCTTCGACCCGGCCGTGGGCGGTAACGACTGCCGGGCGTGGGCCGTGGACGATGTCCAGCACCTCGGAGTTCTCGAAAATCAGCGCACCCAGGCTGTGGGCGGCGCGGGCCTCGCCCAGGCACAGGTTGAGCGGGTGCAGGTGCAGGTTGCGCAGGTTCTTCAGTGCGCCCAGGTACAGCGGGCTCTGCAGGTGCTCGGCGACGCCATTGCGGTCGAGCAGTTGCACCTGGTCGCCCAAGCCACGGCGTTCGGCCTCGGCCTGGAAGCTACGCAGCTCCTCCATGTGCGAAGGTTTCATCGCAGCATGCAGATGGCCGCGCTTGAGGTCGCAGTCGATGCCATAGCGCTCGATGCGTTGCTCGATGACCTGGTGCCCACGCCAGCGCAGGTGCCAGATGAAATCATCGACCTCGGCGCCCAGGTGGTTGCGCATCTGCGTGCGCATGGCTTCGTCCCCCGACAGGCTGCCGGTGACCTGGCCGCCGTTGCGGCCGCTGGCGCCCCAGCCAATCCGGTTGGTCTCGACGATCGCCACCTTCAAGCCGCGCTCGGCCAGCTCCACCGCAGTGGCCACACCGGTGAAACCACCGCCGATGATTGCCACGTCGACCTGCACCGTGCCCTTGAGCTGCGGGTACTCTGTATGGTCGTTCAGCGAGGCGCTGTAATAGGACGGCGCGCGCAGGGCCGGGCCGTTGTGCAATGCTGCGTTCATGGGTGTTCCTTGTTCTTGATGGGTAAGGCTCAGGCTTGGTGCAGGTACCAGCGCCAGTCCTGTTCGCTGACTTCGGCCATGAACTGGCGGTACTCGGCGCGCTTGACCTTGAGGAAGACGCCGACAAACGCTTCGCCGAGCGCCTCCCGCGCCCAGTGCGAACGCTCCAGCGCATCGAGTGCGGTCAGCCAGTCGGTGGGCAGGTGCTCGGTGGCCTGGGCATAGCCGTTGCCTTCTACCGGTGCACCGGGGTCCAGCTGCTCGCGGATGCCGCGATGGCAGGCGGCCAGAATGGCGGCGGCAGCCAGGTATGGGTTGGCATCGGCGCCACAGATGCGGTGCTCGACATGCCGGCTGTTGGCCGGGCCGCCGGGCACGCGCAGGCTGACGGTGCGGTTGTCGACACCCCAGGTCGGCGCCAATGGCGCATAGCTGTTGGCCTGGAAGCGGCGGAACGAGTTGGCGTTGGGGCAGAACAGCAGCAGCGAGTCACGCAGGTGGCGCAGCATGCCGGCAACAGCCTGGCGCAGCAGTGGGGTGCCAGCCTTGTCTTCGCTGGCGAACAGGTTGTGGCCGGCGCTGTCGGCCAGGCTCAGGTGCATGTGCATGCCGGTGCCGGCCAGTTGCGCGAACGGCTTGGCCATGAAGCAGGCCTGCATGCCATGGGCATGGGCCACGCCCTTGACCAGGCGTTTGTAGCGCACGGCCTGGTCCATCGCTTCCAGCGCATCGCCATGTTCCAGGGTGATTTCCACCTGGCCCGGGGCGTACTCGGAGATCGCCGTGCGAGCAGGGATACCCTGGGCCTTGCAGGCAGCGTAGAGGTCGGCGAGGAACGGTTCGATCTGTTCCAGCTCACGCAGGCCATAGACCTGGGTGCTGCGAGGGCGCCCGCCGTCGTTGTCCAGTGCCGGTTGCGGGCGGCCCTGGGCATCGCGTTTGTGGTCGAGCAGGTAGAACTCCAGCTCGCAGGCCATCACCGGGTGGTAACCGTCAGCCTTGAGCGCCTCGATGGTGCGCAGCAGCACATGGCGCGGGTCGGCAACGCTGGCCGGCAGGCCCTCGCTCGGGTGCATGCTGACCTGCACTGCTGCAGTCGGCACCCGCCGCCACGGCAGGCGGACCAGGCTGCCATCCAGTGGGTAGGCGCGGCAGTCGATGTCACCGACATCCCAGACCAGGCCGGAGTTTTCCACGTCGTCGCCATTGAGGGTCAGGCCCAGGATGGTGCTGGGCAGCGGGCGCCCGCTCTGGTAGACCGCCAGCAGTTCGTCGCGGTGCAGCAGCTTGCCACGTGGCACACCGTTGGCGTCGAGGATGAACAGTTCGAACAGTTCGATATCGGGGTTATCTGCCAGGAAACGGCTGGCGTGCTCTACAGGTGCAAAGTGCATGATGGGTTCGCTCACAGGCGCACGGGACCTGCGCGCAGGCGCGGTCCACTTGAGTCAGACGGCCGGGCTGGGGCCGAGTCGGGTCACAAAGGCGTGAGCGAAGAATCCGGGGGGCGCGCGTGGCGGCAGTGCCACAGGGCCCAGAAGGCGAGGATGATATGGACCAGCGGATTTTCACCGGCGTGGGACCGGGCCTTCGCTGGCGAAGGGCGGGACGACGGTGGGGCGATGGTCTGGGCGGGAGTCATGCCTTTGATACTCACATGCGGCTTAAGGTTGATTAAA
The DNA here is from genome assembly GCF_001320205.1 of Pseudomonas sp. NBRC 111123. NCBI lineage: Bacteria > Pseudomonadati > Pseudomonadota > Gammaproteobacteria > Pseudomonadales > Pseudomonadaceae > Pseudomonas > Pseudomonas sp. NBRC 111123. The sequence goes on along the minus strand of NZ_BCAZ01000052.1, from coordinate 29,497 downwards.
GCAGTGAATGGCAACCTTCACATCGGACTTGGCTAAACATATGTACTGTCTGGACTGGCCTCTTCGCGGGTGAACCCGCTCCCACAGCATTCCCTGAAATCTGATTCCACTGCGGTTCCTGTGGGAGCGGGTTTACCCGCGAAAGCGCCGGCACAGGCAGCAGAGAACCGGCAAATCTGCGACAATCGCGCATCCTTCGAATGCCGATCATGAAAAAGCAGGCCCACCTGCATCACTAAAAAGCCCCATGACTGACCAAGCCATCGACAAACTGCTGCAAAACCTCGACCACGCCATGATTGCCGAGCGTCATCGCCTGCGCCGTCAACTGCATGAACTGCGCAAGCGCCCCGACGAGGCCAAGCTGGCGCAGTGGGTGGAAAAGGTCCAGGCATCCTGCGCCCAGGTCACCGCGCGTCAGAACAGCGTGCCGCAGATCCGCTACGACGACAGCCTGCCGATCGCCGCCAAGCGTGATGAAATCAAGAAGGCCCTGGCAGAACACCAGGTACTGGTGATCGCTGGCGAAACCGGTTCTGGCAAGACCACCCAGTTACCGAAGATCTGCCTGGAACTGGGCCGCGGCAGCCATGGCCTGATCGCCCATACCCAGCCACGGCGGATTGCCGCGCGCAGTGTCGCCGCCCGGGTTGCCGAAGAACTCGGCACGCCGCTGGGCGGGCTGGTCGGCTACCAGGTGCGTTTCGAAGACCAGAGCGATGCCAACACCCTGGTCAAACTGATGACCGACGGCATCCTCCTGGCCGAAACCCAGCACGACCGCTTTCTCGAGCGCTACGACACGATCATCGTCGACGAAGCCCACGAACGCAGCCTGAACATCGACTTCCTGCTCGGTTACCTGAAGACGCTGCTGCACCGCCGTCCGGACCTGAAGCTGATCATCACCTCGGCGACCATCGACCTGGAGCGTTTTTCCAAGCACTTCGACAATGCCCCGATCATCGAGGTGTCCGGCCGTACTTTCCCGGTGGAAACCTGGTACCGGCCGCTGACCAGCGAACAGGACGAGGAGGGCAACCAGGTCGAGGACGACCTTACCGTCGACCAGGCGATACTGGCCACCCTCGACGAAATCGCCCAGCACGAGCGCAGCGTGGGCAAAGGCCCCGGCGATGTGCTGGTGTTTCTCCCAGGCGAGCGGGAAATCCGTGATGCCGCAGAGATCCTGCGCAAGGCGCAGTTGCGCCATACCGAGATCCTGCCGCTGTACGCACGCCTGTCGCCGGCCGAGCAGCAGCGCATTTTCCAGTCGCACACCGGGCGCCGGGTGGTGCTGGCCACCAACGTTGCGGAAACCTCGCTGACCGTGCCCGGCATCCGTTACGTGATCGACACCGGCACCGCGCGCATCAGCCGTTACAGCTACCGCGCCAAGGTCCAGCGCCTGCCGATCGAGGCCGTTTCGCAGGCCAGTGCCAACCAGCGCAAGGGCCGTTGCGGCCGGGTCGAGCCGGGTATCTGCATTCGGCTGTACAGTGAAGAAGACTTCAATGGCCGTCCGGCCTTCACCGACCCCGAGATCCTGCGCACCAACCTGGCAGCGGTGATCCTGCAGATGCTGCACCTGCGCCTGGGTGCAATCGACGCTTTCCCGTTCATCGAGCCGCCGGATGGCAAGGCCATCAGCGACGGCTTCAACCTGCTGCAGGAACTCTCGGCGGTCAACCGCGAGAACCAGCTGACGCCGATCGGCCGCCAGCTGGCGCGCCTGCCGATTGACCCTCGCTTGGGCCGCATGCTGCTCGAAGGTGCGCGTCAGGGCAGCCTGCAGGAAGTGCTGATCGTCACCAGCGCCCTGTCTGTACAGGACCCGCGCGAGCGCCCGCCAGAGCGCCAGCAGGCCGCCGATCAGGCACATGCGCAGTGGAAGGACGCCGATACCGACTTTGCCGCGCTGGTCAATTTGTGGAGGGGCTTCGAAGAGCAGCGCCAGGCACTGACGGCCAGCCCCCTGCGCAACTGGTGCCGCAAGAACTTCCTGAACTACCTGCGCCTGCGCGAGTGGCGCGACGCCCATCGCCAGTTGTCGCTGATCTGCCGCGAGCTGCAGTTACCGGTCAACAAGGAACCGTCCGACTACCAGAAAGTGCACAAGGCGATCCTCAGCGGCCTGCTCAGCCAGATCGGCCAAAAGACCGAAGAGGGCGATTACCAGGGGGCCCGCCAGCGGCGCTTCTGGGTGCATCCGTCTTCCGGCATTGGCCGCAAGCGCCCGCAGTGGGTGATGGCGGCCGAACTGGTGGAGACCACCAAGCTGTATGCGCGCATGGTTGCCAAGATCGAGCCTGACTGGATCGAGCCGTTGGCTTCCCACCTGATCAAGAAGAACCACTTCGAGCCGCACTGGGAGAAGAAGCGCGGGCAGGTGGTGGCCTATGAGCAGATCACTTTGTATGGCCTGATCCTGGTCGGCCGCCGCCCGGTGCACTTTGGCCCGATCGACCCGGTCACCTCGCGTGAACTGTTCATTCGCGAGGGCCTGGTTGGCGGTGAAATCCAGTCACGTGCCAAGTGCCTGGCCGCGAACAAACGCCTGCTCGAAGCGCTCGATGAGCTGGAAGCCAAGGCCCGTCGGCGCGACATTCTCGCCGATGAAGAAACCCTGTACGCGTTTTACGAAGCACGCTTGCCGGCGGAAATCCACCAGACCGCGACCTTCGATGCCTGGTACCGCATGACCAGCCAGAAGGACCCGAATCTGCTGATCATGCGCGAGGAAGACGTGTTGGCCCGCGAGGCCAGCGAAGTCACTGCGGCGCAGTACCCTGACAGCATGCAAGTCGGTGAACTGCGCTTGCCGCTGACCTACCACTTCGAGCCGGGCCACCCGCGTGACGGTGTAACCGTGCGGGTACCGGCGCCGCTGTTGCCGAGCCTGCCGGGCGAACGGCTGGAGTGGCTGGTACCTGGCTTGCTGGAAGCCAAGTGCGTGGCGCTGGTACGTAACCTGCCCAAGGCCCTGCGCAAGAACTTTGTGCCGGTGCCCGATTTCGTCAAGGCCTCGCTGGCGCGGATGACCTTCGGCCAGGGCGCGCTGCCCCAGGCGCTGGGCCAGGAGCTGTTGCGCATGACCGGCGCGCGGGTGAGCGATGAGGCCTGGGCCGAGTCGGTCAACCTGGTCGAAGGCCACCTGCGCATGAACATCGAAGTGGTCGATGGCCAGGGCAAGTTTCTTGGTGAAGGCCGCGACCTGGCCGAACTGACCGCCCGCTTTGCCGCTGCCAGCCAGGCCGCTTTGGCCGTGCCACGTACCGAGAAGGGCGAGCAACCGGTACAAGCCAAGGCCTTCAGCGAGGTCAAACAGACCGCCCAGCAAAAAATCGCTGGCCTGTCGATGACCGTTTACCCTGCATTGGTGGAAGAGAACGGCACCGTGCGTGAAGGCCGTTTCTCGACCCAGGCAGAAGCCGAGTTTCAGCACCGCCGCGCCTTGCAGCGCCTGTTGCTGCAGCAGTTGGCGGAGCCTGCCAAGTTCCTGCGCGGCAAGCTGCCGGGGCTGACCGAGCTGGGCCTGCTGTACCGCGAACTGGGCCGCATCGAGGCGCTGGTCGAGGACATTCTGCTGGCGAGTCTGGACAGCTGCATCCTTGACGGCGAAGCGACGTTGCCGCGTGACGGTGCGGCGCTGGCAGGGCTGGCTGAGCGCAAACGCGGCAGCTGGGCTGAGCATGCCGAGCGCCTGGCCCGCCAGACCCTGGAAGTGCTCAAGCTGTGGCACGGTTTGCAGAAGCGCTTCAAGGGCAAGATCGACCTGAGCCAGGCGGTGGCGCTGAACGACATCAAGCAACAGCTGGCCAACCTGGTGTACCCAGGCTTCGTGCGCGAGACGCCGGCAGCCTGGTTCAAGGAGCTGCCGCGCTACCTCAAGGCGGTGGAATTGCGCCTCGAGAAGCTGGGTGCTCAGGTGCAGAAGGACCGGGTCTGGAGCGGCGAGCTGGGCAACCTGTGGGCGCAGTACAAGGCACGGGCCGACAAGCATGCCCAGGAGGGCAAGCGCGATGAAGCGCTGACCTTGTATCGCTGGTTGCTGGAGGAGTATCGGGTGTCGCTGTTTGCCCAGCAGTTGGGCACCAAGGTGCCTATTTCTGACAAGAGATTGAGCAAGCAGTGGAGCCTGGTGGAAGGATAAACTTCCGCAGATGTGGCAATATTGATGCAATTTGGGCCGCTTTGCGGCCCATCGCGGATGAATCCGCTCCTACGGGGATTGCACCGTCCTGTAGGCGCAGATTCATCCGCGATCGAGGGCGCAACCCTCGCCGAGAAATTGGTACTAAAGTGCCATTATTCTGTCACATTCCCAGCCAGCGCCCCGTGGCGATGGCCTTTGAGCAGAGGATCGATCGTGCATAACGTCGTGATCAGCGGCACCGGCCTGTATACCCCGGCCCAGAGCATTTCCAACGAAGAACTGGTGGCCTCCTTCAATGCCTGGTCGCAGCAGTACAACCAGGACAATGCCGCCGCCATCGAGCGTGGCGAAATCGAAGCAGCCCCCGTGTCCGATGCTGCCTTCATCGAAAAGGCCTCGGGTATCAAGAGCCGTTTCGTCATGGACAAGGCCGGCATCCTCGACCCGCAACGCATGAAGCCACGCCTGCCGGAGCGTTCCAACGACGAGCAGTCGATCCTCTGCGAAATGGGCGTGGCCGCTGCGCGCCAGGCGTTGGAACGCGCGGGCCGTACCCCGGCGGATGTCGATGGGGTGATCGTCGCCTGCTCCAACCTGCAGCGTCCTTACCCGGCCATCGCCATCGAAGTGCAGCAGGCGCTGGGCATCGAGGGTTTTGCCTTCGACATGAACGTGGCCTGCTCGTCGGCCACCTTCGGCATCCAGACCGCTGCCAACAGCGTGCAACTGGGCCAGGCCCGGGCACTGCTGGTGGTGAGCCCGGAGATCTGTACCGGGCACCTGAACTTTCGCGATCGCGACAGCCACTTCATCTTCGGTGACGCCGCCACTGCGGTGCTGGTAGAACGTGCTGACAAGGCCACCTCGGCGCACCAGTTCGACATCGTCGGCACCAAGCTCAAAACCGCGTTCTCCAACAATATCCGCAACAACTTCGGCTTCCTCAACCGCGCGGCGGAAGAGGGCATTGGGGCCCGCGACAAGTTGTTCGTGCAAGAAGGCCGCAAGGTGTTCAAGGAAGTCTGCCCGATGGTTGCCGAGCTGATCGGCAAGCACCTGGGCGAGAATGGCCTGCAGCCGTCCGACGTCAAACGCTTCTGGCTGCACCAGGCCAACCTGAGCATGAACCACCTGATCGTCAAGAAGCTGATGGGGCGTGAAGTGAACGAGGAAGAGGCACCGGTGATTCTGGATCGCTATGCCAACACCAGTTCGGCGGGGTCGGTGATTGCCTTCCACCTGTACCAGGATGACTTGGCCAAGGGTTCGTTGGGTGTGCTGAGTTCGTTTGGTGCAGGTTATTCGATTGGTAGCGTGATTCTGCGCAAGCGCTGAGTTTTGTAGAGACTGTACCGGCCTCTTCGCGGGTAAACCCGCTCCCACAGGTACGCCACGGTTAACAAGTCCTGTGGAGTACCTGTGGGAGCGGGTTAACCCGCGAAGGGGCCGGGTGCATTTCTGGCAGGTAAAAAAAGGCGGGAAATACCGGATGGGGTCGGCATTTCCCGCCTCAGCGTGAAGCAGAGGAGTTTGCTAGCTTAGAACTTGGCTTCCAGGTCCACCTGCAGGGTGTCTACGTCAGCATTGCTGTTCGGCAGGTTGGAGTAGTCGGTCTTGGCCATCATGTAGGCCGCGCCGAGGGCGAAGTTCTTGTCGATTTCGTAACCGACCTTGAACTTGTGACCGCGGGAACCGGTGAAGCCGTTACCGAAGTCAGAGTCGGTGAACAGGCTGACCACGCCGTTACGTTGTACGTCGCGGTAGTTGTAGTCCAGGCTCCAGGCACCGATCTTCGACTTCAGGCCCGCCAGCCAGGCGGTGTCCTTGCCATCGGTGCTTTCGGTGTTCTTGACGTACTGGCCGTAAGCCGACAGCGGGATGGCGAAGCCGGTGAAGTCGAGCTGACCGAAGCCTTCTACCAGGTTGAACTCGTCGGTGGTGTTGCCCAGCGAACGCAGCGCCGCCGAGGCCTTGTCGTTGTCGTAGCCATAGAGGCTGGCACCGACGGTGACCTTGACGGTGTCAGCCGCGTTGAACTTGGTACCCAGCTGGGCAGCGTACAGTTGAGCGTCATGCTTGAACTGAACACCGTCGCCGTCGACGTTGTCTTTCAGGTTGTAGTGGCCGATGCTGCCGAACACTTCGGCCGGGCCGGCGTTGGTCTTGTAGGTGACAGCCACGCCTTCCGGGTTGATGTCGCTGTCCCAGATGATGTCGCCCATGCTCACCCATGGCTGCATCATCTTGCCGCCGATCAAGTGCAGGTTCGGTACGGCAGTCGGGTGCCAGTCGAGGTAGGCCAGGTCGACCCACAGCGATTTCTTTTCGAAGTAGTTGTCCAGGCTCTGGTTGGTCGAGCGGGCATCGGCGCTGCTACCGGTGGCCACACGCACGCCGGCGTCGACCTGCGGGTTGATCTCGCTGTAGAAGCCGACACGGGCACGCACGCGCTCGCGGTCCTGGTTGCCACTGCGGGAGATCGGGTTGTCGACGTTGACGTCTTCGTAACGCAGGCGCACATCACCCTTGATCTGGGTCTTGGCGGCCCATGCCACTTTTTGTTCGAAAGCGCTCATACGTTCGGACTGAGCTTTCTGGTCGGCCTTTTCCTTGGTTTCTTTTGCCAGGTCGCCTTGGAGTTCGTTGTACTGCGCCTGGTTGATCGAGCCATTGGCGCGGAGCATTTCGAGCAGCTTGGCGTCGACGGCCGCACTGGCCGGAGTACTCAGAGCCAGCATCATGCCGGTGAGGCTCACTCCGGTAAGTGTAGAAACAAGACGCATAAGGTTCTCCCTACTTAAAAGATTTGGGGAGGCTTAGCGCCCACCCCCATGTTGGCATGTCTTCGGAAAGGGCCTGACTAGACAGGTTCTGGGGTTCCGGAAAACAGGCGCAAGTATTGCGGGGGCGAATGACAGAATAATGTCTAATTAATGGCACTGCTGTTAAGTAATTGAGAGAGAAAGGCGAAACGGGCCGATCATCATTTGAGCGACGGGCCCCTGTTCGCCGATACTGATGGCCTTGAACAGTGAGTCGAAAACGTGACCAGTCTCTACAGCCTTGCCCACCTGCGTGACCTGCCAGCGGCGACCTGGGATGCCCTGGTTCCCCCTGGCCAACCGTTCCTGCGCCATGCCTTTCTCAGTGCCATGGAAGACAGCGGCAGCGTGGCGCCCAACACCGGCTGGGCAGCCGAACACCTGGTGCTCGAACGTGACGGGCAGGTGCGTGCGTTGCTGCCGGCTTATCGCAAGTGGCATTCCTATGGCGAGTACGTGTTCGATCACGGTTGGGCCGATGCCTGCGAGCGTGCCGGCATCGCCTATTACCCCAAGCTGCTCGGTGCCGTGCCGTTCAGCCCCGTCAGCGGGCCGCGCCTGCTGGCGGTGGACCCCGCCGATGCCTTGCTGGTGCTGCAGGCATTGCCGGAGTACTTGGGCAAGGGCGGGTTGTCGGGGGCGCATATCAATTTCACCGATGCTCAGCTGGATGCGCAGATAGCCGGCCTGCCGGGCTGGATGGAGCGACTGGGCTGCCAGTTTCATTGGCGCAATCACGGTTATCGTGACTTCCAGGACTTTCTCGACAGCCTCAGCTCACGCAAGCGCAAACAGATGCGCAAGGAGCGTGAGCAGGTGGCGGGGCAGGGCATTGATTTTCGTTGGTACCGCGGCGACGAGCTGGACGAGGCGCAGTGGGATTTCGTCTTCCTCTGTTACGCCAACACCTATGCGGTGCGCAGGCGCTCACCGTACCTGACCCGGGAATTCTTCAGCCTGCTGGCCGAGCGCATGCCCGAGGCTGTGCGGGTGGTGATGGCGCGCCAGGGCGGGCGTGATGTGGCAATGGCCTTGAGCCTGGTCGGGGGCGACAGCCTGTTCGGTCGATATTGGGGCTGCCTTGATGAATTTGACCGGCTGCATTTCGAGACCTGCTTCTACCAGGGCATGGACTTTGCCATTGCCGAAGGGCTGCAGCGTTTCGATGCCGGGGCGCAGGGCGAACACAAGCTGATTCGCGGGTTCGAGCCTGTGCTGACGCGGTCGTGGCATTACCTGTTGCATTCGGGGTTGCGGCGAGCGGTGGAGGATTTTCTGCAGCAGGAGCGGGCAGGGGTGAGGGGGTATGCCGAGGAAGCCAAAGAGATGCTGCCTTACCGCAAGGACTGAGATCTCTATTGCCTTTTCGTGCCGCTTCGCGGGTGAACCCGCTCCCACAGGGTCACCGTCGTCCTTGAGACTTGTGCAGTCCCTGTGGGAGCGGGCTTGCCCGCGAAGAGGCCGGAACAGGGCTTAGTCGACCCCGACAAAGCCGCCAGTTTGGTGATGCCACAAGCGGGCATACAGGCCCCGCTGCTCCAGCAATTCACTGTGGCTGCCACTTTCGACGATCCGCCCTTTGTCCAGCACTACCAGTCGGTCCATCCGGGCGATGGTCGACAGCCGGTGGGCGATGGCGATCACTGTCTTGCCTTGCATCAGCGTTTCCAGGCTTTCCTGAATGGCCGCCTCGACCTCCGAGTCCAGCGCCGAGGTGGCTTCGTCCATGATCAGGATCGGTGCGTTCTTCAGCAGCACCCGGGCAATCGCGATGCGCTGGCGCTGGCCGCCAGACAGTTTCACCCCCCGCTCGCCGACATGGGCATCGAAACCTGTTCGGCCTTGGGCGTCCGACAGCTGTGCAATGAACTCGTCGGCCCGCGCGCGGCGTACGGCTTCGTGCAGCGCCGCTTCACTGGCGCCAGGGCGGCCATACAGCAGGTTGTCGCGGATCGAGCGGTGCAGCAGCGAGGTGTCCTGGGTGATCATGCCGATCTGCGCGCGCAGGCTGGCCTGGCTGACCTCGGCGATGTCCTGGCCGTCGATCAGGATGCGCCCGCCCTGTACGTCGTACAGGCGCAGCAGCAGGTTGACCAGGGTCGACTTGCCGGCGCCTGACGGGCCGATCAGGCCTATCTTCTCGCCCGGGCGGATGTCCAGGTTGAGCCCTTCGATCACGTTGGCGGCCTTGCCATAGTGGAAGTCCACGTTGTCGAAGCGCACGGCGCCGCGGCTGACCTTCAGTGGCGGCGCATGGGGCTTGTCGGTGACGGTGACCGGCTGGGCGATGGTCTGCAGGCCGTCCTGGACCATGCCGATGTTCTCGAATATGCCGTTGACCACCCACATGATCCAACCCGACATGTTGACGATGCGGATCACCAGCCCAGTGGCCAGGGCAATGGCGCCGACGGTGATCAGCGACTGGCTCCACAGCCACAGCGCAAGGCCGGTGGTGGTGACGACCAGCAGGCCGTTGAGGGTGGTGATGACCACGTCCATGCTGGTGACCACGCGCGACGCCAGCTGGGTTTTCTCGGTCTGTTCACTGATCGCTTCGCGGGCGTACTGCTGTTCGTAGTCGGTATGGGCGAACAGCTTGAGGGTGGCGATGTTGGTGTAGCCATCGACGATCCGCCCCATCAGCTTGGAGCGGGCGTCGGAGGAAATCACCGAACGCTCCTTCACCCGCGGCACGAAGTAGTACAGCGCGGCAATGTAGCCGGTGATCCACAGCAGCAGCGGCAGCATCAGGCGCCAGTCGGCCTCGGCGAACAGCACCAGTGAGGTGATGGCGTAGATCAGCACATGCCACAGCGCATCCACCGCCTGTACGGCGGAGTCACGCAGCGAGTTGCCGGTCTGCATGATGCGCTGGGCGATGCGCCCGGCGAAGTCGCTCTGGAAGAAGTTCAGGCTCTGCTTGAGCACATAGGTGTGGTTCTGCCAGCGGATCAGGCTGGTCATGCCGGGGTTGATGGTCTGGTGTACCAGCAGGTCGTGCAGGCCGAAGAAGACCGGCCGCAGCAGCAGGATCACTACCAGCATCCAGATCAGCTCGCCGCTGTGGTCGCTGAAGAAGTTGGCATTGGGCGTGCCTTGGGCCAGGTCGATGATGCGGCTCAGGTAGCTGAACATCGCCACCTCGATCAGCGAGGCGAACAGGCCCACCACCAGCAGGGCGAGAAAACTCGGCCAGACCTGGCGCAGGTAATACAGGTAGAAAGGCCAGACCTGGCCGGGCGGCGACTCGCTGGGCGCGTCGCGGAAGATATCGATCAGTTGCTCGAAACGGCGGTACAGCATGGGTGACAAGACTCCTGTGCTACCCGACCTCGGAAGGTTTCACGTCCCTGTGAAACCTGCAGTCAGTCGATGCGTTTGGCGGACTTGATGTACACCGGGTCGGCCGGCACATCGCGCATGCCTTTCTTGACGGTAGTTTGCGAATTGACGATCTGGTCGACCACTTCCATGCCCTTGGTCACTTTGCCGAATACGGCGTAACCGGCGTCGCGGCCCGGGTTGAGGAAGTCGTTGTCGGCGACGTTGATGAAGAACTGGCTGGTGGCCGAGTTCGGGTTGGAAGTGCGCGCCATCGACAGGGTGCCGCGGGTGTTCTGCAGGCCGTTGCTGGCTTCGTTCTTGATTGGGTCCTTGGTGTCTTTCTGCACCATCTGGTCAGTGAAACCGCCGCCCTGGACCATGAAACCCGGGATCACGCGGTGGAAGATGGTGTTGTTGTAGAAACCACTGTCGACATAACCGAGGAAGTTCTTGGTACTGATCGGTGCCTTCTCGGCGTTGAGCTCGATTTCGACCTGGCCGAAGCTGGTGTCCAGCAGTACGTGCGGGGTCTTGTCGGAAGCCATGACGCTGGTGGCGAAGGCGACCGAGCAGGCGGTAAGCAGGATTTTTTTCAGCATGGGCTCAATGATCCTTGAGAGGTGGAAGCGGCTGCGAGGAACTGCAGCAGGGTCTGGTTGAAGACCTCGGGTTGATCGAGGGGCGTAGCGTGCCGGGAATCGTCGATGACCACCAGCCTGGCGTGGGGCATCAGGGCGACGTAGCGCTCTTTCAGTTGTATCGGGGTGTAATCGTGGTCGGCTGCAATCACCAGCGTGGGACAGCGAATCTGCCCGATGCGTTCCTGCACGCCCCAGTCGACGATGGCGTCGAAGCTCTTGAGGTAGGCGCGTTTGTCATTGCGTGCCCAGCGTTCTGCCATCTTCTTGCGCAGGTCGGCTTGCCCGGGCTTGGGGAACAGCCTGGCGGCCAGGCCCTGGCCAACCGTCTCGACGCTGAGGATGCGCGCCAGGCCCCAGCGCTTGAGCCACCACAGCCAGTCACCGCGGGTGCGGCGCTTGACCTCGGGTGCGCTGTTGACGATGCACAGGCTGCGCAGCCATTGCGGGTGATCGACTGCGAACTGGAAACCGACCATGCCGCCCATGGACAGGCCGACGAAGTGCACCGGGCCAGTCTGCAGGTGCTCGAGCAGGGCCAGCAGGTCTTCGCTGAACGTGGCGATCTGGTAACCGTCGCGTGGCTTGTCGGAACGGCCGTGGCCGCGGATGTCCATGAGGATCACCCGGTAGTGGCGGCTCAGTTCAGGTACCTGCAGCTCCCAGTCCTGGCTGCTGGAGCCCAGGCCGTGCAGCAGCACCAGGGGCTCGCCCTGGCCATATTCCTGATAATGCAGCGAGCATCCTTCATGTTCGAAATAGGCCATGGGCGCGGTCCTCTCAGGCTTGTGGGGGGGCTGCGAAGGGCACGTCCAGTGGCGCAGTGTCGAAATTGCGCAGCAGGTCGATGAGAATCTGCGTGGCCGGGCCCAAGGTCTTCTCTTTGCTCGAATAAAGGTAGAACAGTGGGTGGCGGCTGCCACCCTGATCGAGCGGCAGTGGCTTCAGCACGCCGTCGTGCAGCTCACGTTCGATCATGTGCCGTGGCAGCCAGGCAAAGCCCAGGCCGCTGCCGACGAAGGTGGCGGCGGTGCCCAGGCTGCCGACGGTCCAGCGCTGCTCGGCGCCGAGCCAGCCGACATCGCGTGGCTGCGCTCGGCCGGAGTCGCGGATCACCACCTGCAATTGGCTTTCCAGGTCCTGGAAGGTAATCTCCCGGCCCAGGCGGTGCAGGCTGTGCTCGGGGTGGGCGACGGCAACGAACTCCACCGAGCTCAGCTCGGTGCCCAGGTAACCACCGATGCTGTAACTGCTGATGGCAAGGTCGGCGATGCCTTCGTGCATCACTTCTTCGACGCCGGACAGCACCTCTTCACGCAGGCGCACCCGGCAACCGCGGCTCTGCGGCATGAACGCGGCCAGGGCGCGTACCAGCCGGGCGCTGGGGTAGGCCGCATCGACCACCAGGCGCACCTCGGCTTCCCAGCCTTGCTCCATGTGATGCGCGAGGTCTTCCAGCTGGCTGGCCTGCTTGACCAGGTGCCGCGAACGGCGCAGCAGCACATTGCCGGCCTCGGTCAGCACGGCCTTGCGGCCATCGATGCGCAACAGCGGCACACCCAGCTGCTCTTGCATGCGTGCCACGGTGTAGCTGACCGAAGACTGCGAACGGTGCAGGGCTTCGGCGGCCTGGGCAAACCCGCCATGGTCGACCACTGCCTGCAGGGTCCGCCATTGATCCAGGGTCACGCGCGGCGCTTTCATGTTTGGCTCCTGTTGTCCTAAGCTGCGCTCTTTCAAGGAGAGCGCCCCATGAAGAAATGTTGTGCGGCAATACTGATGTGCCTGCCCCTTGGGGCCATGGCTTACCCCATCGACGTGGAGAAGGAACTGACCGGGGTCAAGCTGGACTACACCACCTACGACACTGCCTACGACATCGGCTCCATTACCCTGAACAACTATGGGCAAGTGCCGGCGGCCTGCAAGGTGACCTTCCGCAACGGGCCCGAGGCGCCACGGGTGCGCCGGGTCAACGTGCCGGCCGGTAAAAGCGTCGACGTGACGGCCAATTTCAACCGGCAGATCATCAAGCTGCGCATCGCGCTGAGCTGCAAAGCGCAATAAAACTGATTAATCGATAGATTGAACCCACTTTTTACGCTTTTTTATCGATAGGTCAAGCCTTAATCTCACCTCCATCGAATCGCTACCCTTTTTGCCGATGGAGGCACCCCATGTCCCGCGTACTGATCATCGAAAGCAGCGCCCGCCAGCAGGATTCCGTGTCCCGTCAACTGACCCGTGATTTCATCCAGCAGTGGCAGGCGGCGCATCCGGCCGACGCGATCACCGTACGTGACCTGGCGGTGAACCCGGTGCCGCACCTGGATGCCAACCTGCTCGGTGGCTGGATGAAACCTGAAGAACAGCGCAGCGCCGCCGAACTGGAAGCCCTGGCCCGTTCCAACGAGCTGACCGATGAAGTGCTGGCGGCCGACGTGCTGGTGCTGGCTGCGCCGATGTACAACTTCACCATCCCCAGCACCCTGAAGGCCTGGCTGGACCACGTGCTGCGCGCCGGCATCACCTTCAAGTACACCCCGACCGGCCCGCAAGGCCTGCTCACCGGCAAGCGCGCCATTGTCCTGACTGCCCGCGGCGGCATCCATGCCGGTGCTACCAGCGACCATCAGGAACCGTACCTGCGCCAGGTGATGGCCTTCATCGGTATTCACGATGTCGACTTCATTCATGCCGAAGGCCTGAACATGAGCGGTGAGTTCCACGAGAAGGGCCTGAACCAGGCCAAGGCCAAGCTGGCTGCGGTGGCCTGAGGCTCAACGAATTCCCATCCCTGACACCTGTTTTTGCTCCTTTGGGTGTACCTGCCCGGCCTTATGGCCGGGCTTTTTTATGCCTGCGCACGCGGTCTGCTTTTGCTGTTGTAGGAGCGGCCTTGTGTCGCGAAAGGGGTGCGAAGCGCCCCCCAAGATCTCAGCACGGCAGCACATACTGCCGGGGCTGCTTTGCAGCCCTTTCGCGACACAAGGCCGCTCCTACAAAGACCGAGTGGCCAGCCACCCTTACTTTCCCAATGGTTGAACTCACTTGCCGCAACCCGCTAAGGTCGCGCCCTTGATCCACGAGAGGCAACCATGGGCTACCTGATAATCGTCGCGCTGATCCAGGCGTTTTCCTTCAGCCTGATCGGCGAGTACCTGGCCGGGCACGTCGACAGCTATTTCGCCGTGCTCGCGCGCGTGGTGCTGGCGGGCCTGGTGTTCCTGCCGCTGACCCGCTGGCGCCAGGTCGAGCCGCGCTTCCTGCGCTCGATGCTGCTGATCGGCGCGCTGCAGTACGGCATCACCTACGTCTGCCTGTACTTGAGCTTCCGCGTGCTGACCGTGCCGGAAGTGCTGCTGTTCACCATCCTCACGCCGTTGCACGTGACCTTGATCGAAGACGCCTTGAACCGGCGCTTCAACCCTTGGGCGCTGCTCGCCGCCCTGGTGGCCGTGGCAGGGGCCGGGGTAATCCGCTTCGACAGCATCAGTGGCGACTTCTTCATCGGCTTCCTGCTGCTGCAACTGGCCAACTTCACCTATGCCGCTGGCCAGGTGCTGTACCGCCACCTGGTGGCGCGCAACCCCAGCGACCTGCCGCACTACAAGCGTTTTGGCTACTTCTACCTGGGTGCGCTGATCGTGGCGCTGCCGGCGTTCCTGCTGTTCGGCAATGCCCAGCATCTGCCGAGCACCCAGGTGCAGTGGCTGGTGCTGCTGTTCCTCGGCCTGTGCCCGACGGCACTGGGCCTGTACTGGTGGAACAAGGGCGCGTGCCTGGTCTCTGGCGCCACGCTGGCGGTGATGAACAACCTGCATGTGCCAGTGGGGCTGCTGCTGAACCTGCTGATCTGGAACCGCGACGAGCCGCTTGGCCGGTTGTTCCTGGGGGGGGCGATCATTCTTGCCTCGGTGTGGCTGAGCCGGCTGGGCAATCGCGCGCAGGCGCCTGCGACCGGCAAGGCCTGACATGCATACCATCTTCGTCATTGTCGCGCCGATCTTTGCCCTGATCCTGGTCGGCTTTCTATGCCGCAAGACCAACAAGCTCGGTGACAAGGCCGCCGCCGAGATCAACAAGATGGTGGTCTGGTTGTGCCTGCCGGCGCTGCTGTTCAAGGTCACCGCCACAGCGACCTGGAGTGAGATCTGGCACCCGGGCTTCATCGTGGCCTTCGGCGCCGGCGCGCTGGCGATGTTTGTCGTGACCCTGGGCTGGCGCCTTTACAGCGGCCATGGGCTGGTGGCAGCGAGCATCGACGGGCTCAGCGCCGGTTATGCCAATACCGGCTACATCGGCATCCCGCTGTGCCTGCTGTTGTTTGGCCAGCCTGGCCTGCAACCGGCACTGATCTCGTCGTTGATCGTGGTCTGCCTGGTATTCGCGATTTCCCTGACGCTGATCGAGATCGGCCTGCAGGAAGAGCGGCAGATCGGCCGTGCCATCCTGTTGGTCAGCAAGGCGCTGGCGAAGAACCCGCTGGTGATTTCGCCGCTGGCAGGGGCGGGCTGGGCCATGGGCGGGCTGGGGTTGGCCGAGCCGGTGATGCATTTTCTCGACATGCTGGCGCTGGCCACCACGCCTTGTGCGTTGATTTCGCTGGGGGCGTTCCTGGCCGAGAAACGTACCGGTTCGCAAGCCAGCCCATGGCCGCTGGTGGGCCTGAAGCTGATTGGCCAGCCCGCGCTGACCTGGGTGCTGGCGTTCAAGGTGTTCAGCCTGCCGACCATGTGGGCGGCTTCGGCGGTATTGCTGGCGGCGCTGCCGACCGGCACCGGGCCGTTCATGCTGGCCGAGTACTACAACCGCGAGGCGGGGCTGATTTCGCGGACGATCCTGTTATCGACCGTGGCGTCCCTGGTGACCTTGACCGGGCTGTTGTACCTGCTGGGTTATGCGGGGTAGTTGAGGGCCTCTTCGCGGGTAAACCCGCTCCCACAGGATTTGCGCAGGCCTAAGCGTTGCGCGGTACTTGTAGGAGCGGGTTCACCCGCGAATGGGCTGCACGGCAGCCCCGGCAATCTCAAGCCTCGCTCATATCTTCCAATCGGCGCGCAATTGGCTCCTGCCCAACCCGCCCAGCCAACCCCACCCGCATGTCATTGCCACTCGGCTGCTGATACAGACTCAACCCAAACTCCGGCAACACCGCCAGCAGATAGTCAAAGATATCCCCCTGAATCCGCTCGTAGTCCGCCCACACTGTGGTGGTGGTAAAGCAGTAGATCTCCAGCGGCACCCCTTCGGCGGTGGTCTGCATCTGCCGCACCATGCAGGTCATGTTCGGGTGCACATTCGGGTGGTTCTTCAGGTAGGCCAGGGCAAACGCCCGGAACGTGCCGATATTGGTCAATTTGCGGCGGTTGGCCGACAGTTCGGGCACTGGCCCCAGCGCCTCGTTCCAGGCCAGCAGTTCCTGGCGCTTGCCGGCCAGGTAGTCGCCCAGCAGGCTCACCTGGCTCAGGCGGTGTTCCTCGTCCGGGGTCAGAAAGCGTACACCGGCTGCGTCGATGAACAGGCTGCGCTTGATTCGCCGCCCGCCCGACTGCTGCATGCCGCGGTAGTTGCGGAACGACTCGCTCATCAGGCGCCAGGTCGGGATCGAGACGATGGTCTTGTCGAAGTTCTGTACCTTGACCGTGTGCAAGGTGATATCCACCACATCGCCATCGGCGCCGACCTGGGGCATCTCGATCCAGTCGCCCACGTGCAGCATGTCGTTGCTGGTCAGCTGCACGCTGGCGACGAATGACAGCAGGGTGTCCTTGTACACCAACAGCAGCACCGCCGACATCGCACCCAGGCCTGACAGCAGCAACAGCGGCGAGCGGTCGATCAGGGTGGCGACGATGACGATCGAGGCAAAAATCCACAGCATCATCTTGGCCAGCTGCACGTAGCCCTTGATCGAGCGGGTGCGGGCGTGTTCGGTGCGGGCGTAGATGTCCAGCAGGGCATCCAGCAGGCACGACAGGGCCATGGTCATGAACAGCAGGGTGAAGGCCAGGGCGACGTTGCCGAGGAAGTGCTGGGCGGTTTCGGACAGCTCCGGCACCAGCTTCAGGCCGAACTGGATCACCAGCGACGGGATGGTCTGGGCCAGGCGGTGGAACACTTTGTTATGGCGCAGGTCGTCGAGCCACTTCAGTGCTGCCTGCCGGGCCAGAAGGCGCGCACTGTGCAGTACCAGAAAGCGCGCCAGGCGGCCGAGGACCAGGGAAATCAGCAGCAGCACCGCCAGCCCGATGGCGGCGTGGAGCAGGGGATGTTGGTCGAGGGTGCCCCATAGGTCGAGGCTGTCACGCCAGATGCGTTGGATGTCCATAAGCTTGTAAACCAGTCTATTGCAGCGAAACGAAGCGCCATTAGAGCGCGGAAGCCAACAAAGTTGCCAAAAGAAATTCGGCTAAGGCGGCAGAAAACGTTACCCTATGCAACTGAATTTCCCGCACTTGCCTGAGGTTACCTCCGTGTTCTCCCAATTCGCCCTGCATGAACGCCTGCTTAAAGCCGTGGCCGAGCTTAAATTTGTCGAGCCAACCCCGGTGCAGGCCGCGGCCATCCCCCTGGCCCTGCAAGGGCGCGACCTGCGTGTGACCGCGCAGACCGGCAGCGGCAAGACCGCAGCGTTCGTCCTGCCGCTGCTCAACCGCCTGGTTGACCTCAAAGGCGGGCGCGTCGAGATCCGCTCGTTGATCCTGCTGCCGACCCGCGAGCTGGCCCAGCAGACCCTCAAGCAAGTGCAGCTGTTCTCGCAGTTCACCTACATCAAGGCGGGCCTGGTCACCGGCGGTGAAGACTTCAAGGAGCAGGCCGCCATGCTGCGCAAGGTGCCGGACGTGCTGATCGGCACCCCGGGCCGCCTGCTCGAGCACCTCAACGCGGGCAACCTCGACCTGTCCCACGTGCAAGTGATGATCCTCGACGAAGCCGACCGCATGCTCGACATGGGCTTCGCCGAAGACATGGAGCGCCTGTGCAAGGAGTGCGAGAACCGCGAGCAGACCCTGCTGTTCTCCGCCACCACCGGCGGCGCGGCCCTGCGCGACATCATCGGCAAGGTACTGAAAGACCCTGAGCACCTGATGCTCAACAGCGTCTCGCAGCTGGCCGAAGGCACTCGCCAGCAGATCATCACCGCCGACCACGACCAGCACAAGGAAGCCATCGTGCAGTGGCTGCTGGCCAACGAGACTTTCGACAAGGCGATCATCTTTACCAACACCCGCGCCCTGGCCGATCGCATCTACGGCCACCTGGTGGCCAAGGACGTGAAAGCGTTCGTACTGCACGGCGAGAAGGACCAGAAGGACCGCAAGCTGGCCATCGAGCGCTTCAAGCAGGGCAGCTCCAAGGTGCTGGTGGCCACCGATGTGGCGGCCCGTGGCCTGGACATCGACGGCCTGGACCTGGTGATCAACTTCGACATGCCACGCAGCGGCGACGAGTACGTGCACCGTGTGGGCCGCACCGGCCGTGCCGGCGGTGAAGGCCTGGCGATTTCGTTGATCACCCACAATGATTGGAACCTGATGTCCAGCATCGAACGCTACCTCAAGCAGCAGTTCGAGCGCCGGGTGATCAAGGAAGTGAAAGGTACCTACAACGGGCCGAAGAAGGTCAAGGCTTCGGGCAAGGCGGTGGGTGCCAAGAAGAAGAAGGTCGACAAGAAGGCCGGCGAGAAAAAGGCCGCTGCCAAGCGCAAGCCGACTGCCAAGCCTCGGCCTAATGCCCCGCTGGCCAGTTCCGATGGCCTGGCGCCGCTGAAGAAGCGCAAGCCGGCAGCCGAGTAAGTCTGATCAGGTTCCTTTGGGAGCGGCCTTGTGTCGAGAAAGGGCCGTAAAGCGGCCCCTGAATTGATGCTTCAATGCGAACATCGCGGGGCTGCTGTGCAGCCCTTTCGCGACACAAGGCCGCTCCTACAGGGCTGGCGCCAGCGGCTGATGAATCATTCCGTTTTCTTTTCTGCTTCCTTCAGCTCCTTGATCCGCTTGTCGATCAACTGACATTTGTCGGGCAAATCCTTGCTCGCCGTCCCTAGCTCCATCCCCTGGAGCTCGTCATTTATCTCCTTGGCCTTCTGCGGGTTCTGCTCGGTCAGTTGACTGACCAGCCCGGCCAGCTCTTCACGTTTTTGTGTGGCCTCTTCCGGTGTGCAGGCCCAGGCGGGCAGGGCACAGCACAGGGCGGTGGCACAGGCGATGCGCAGCAGCGGTTTCATCCTTTCTACCTCCGGCGTTGGTGATGCGCGGTGGAGGCCCGCGCGCGAGGGTTGGTTCAGTGCCAACGACCGGCGGCTATACCCCTGGGTATATTTACCGCGATCCCCCTCGGCTCCAGATATCTTTTGGAACACTCCCGCCTGCCAACAGGTCCGAACCTGTATACCCCCTTCGTCCACAGCAGGAGGCCACCTCCATGAGCAGCACCTACGACTGGGACCTGATCGAGCGCATGCTGCACGAAGTGCAGAACGGCGCCGGTCACAGCTTCACGCCACGCCCCTATGCCGAGCAGCACGCCGCGGCACTGGCCGCCAAGGGCCAGTCGGTGGGCGATCTTGACCATCTGAAAACCCGTGCCTGCGAGTACGAGAAGTTGCTGTTCGAGCGCGGCTTCATCGAAAGTCGGCCGCAAGAGGATGGCGGCAATGGCGAGAATTTCGTGCTCACCGAGCGTGGGTCGCGCCTATTGAGCTTGATCGACAGCAGCATCCCGGGCTTCGAACACCCGCGTCAGGTGCTTGATGAGCAGGCTGACGGGCTGGACGAAGCCACCTTCGAGCAGGTGTCTGCAAAGGCGCAGATCGCTTGAGGTCGTTTTGAGGCTGGCAAGAGCGGACAGGGAAACCCGATAATCGGTATTCCTTGACCCCTGCCGAGCCCTAGCCAATGCCCTCGACCACCCAAAAGGCCCGCCCATGAGCGCGGCCCGCAAGCATCCCGATGCCTTCGCCTTTCAGGTGATGTTGGGCCTGTGCCTGATCTGGGGCTGCCAGCAGGTACTGATCAAGACTGCGGCGGTGGATATCGCGCCAGTGATGCAGGCAGCTTTGCGTAATTGCATCGCCGCAGTGCTGGTGGGGCTGATGATCTGCTGGCGCGGCGGCTGGGAACAGGTGGGCAGCACCTGGCGGGCAGGGCTGCTGGCCGGCGGCTTGTTCGGGCTTGAGTTCCTGTTCATTGCCGAGGGGCTGAAGCTGACCTCGGCGGCGCACATGTCGGTGTTCCTCTACACAGCGCCGGTGTTTACAGCGCTTGGCTTGCACTTCATGTTGCCCAGCGAGCGGCTGCGGTTGTTGCAGTGGCTGGGCATCGTGCTGGCCTTTGCCGGGATTGCGATGGCCTTCGCGGGGGGGATGTCGTTCGCCGAGATGGATGGGCGCATGCTGCTGGGGGATGCCTTTGGCGTGCTCGCCGGGCTGGCTTGGGGCGCGACCACGGTAGTGGTACGTGGCTCGCGCCTTTCCGAGGCCCCAGCCACCCTTACCTTGTTTTATCAATTGGCGATGGGCTTTGCCGGGTTGCTGTTGATCGCTCTGGTCAGCGGGCAGATTGGCGATGTGAGATTGACGCCGCTTGCGATGGGCAGTGTGCTGTTCCAGGGGATCGTGGTGTCGTTCATCAGTTACCTGACCTGGTTCTGGCTGCTGCGCAAGTACCTGGCCTCCAACCTGGCGGTGTTTTCGTTCATCACCCCATTGTTCGGCGTGACCTTCGGGGTGCTGCTGCTGGGCGAGCCGTTGAGTGTGAACTTTGTGCTTGGGGCGGTGATGGTGCTGCTGGGCGTGATCCTGGTGAGCGCAGAGCCTTGGGTGAAGCAGCAACTGCGCAAGTTCTTGGGTTGAAGGTTGCCAGTACCGGCCCTTTCGCGGGTAAACCCACTCCCACATGGACTGAGCAGGCTCGAACTCTGTTGTAACCCTGTGGGAGCGGGTTTACCCGCGAAAGGGCCGGTACTGGAAATCTCAAAATTTCAGGCTGTTCGGGTCGCTGCCTGGCAATCTTGAGGGCTACCCTCAGCGCTCAGCACCAGTACCCCTGCCAGTCCCAGCCCAACCGCCGCCAGCACCAGCGCTGGCTGCAGACTCCCACTGTAGTGGTTGCTCAGTGCCGCCAACAAAGGCCCACTCAACTGCCCCAAGGCAAAGCAGGCGGTCAGCAGCCCGGCATTGCGCTGCGTGGCATGCGGTGCCAGTTCCCGCGAGCGCTGCATCACCAGTTGCATGCAAGCCAGGAATGGCCCGCCGCACAGCACCACGCCCAGTGCCAGGCCAACACCACCCCCCATCAGGCAGGCCAGCACTCCCAATCCCTGCAACCACAGAGTGAGTGTCAGCCAGGCCGACGTACGGCCCGCCCGGCGCAGGCTGACCAGCACCACACCGAGCGCCGCCGCCAGGCCAAACGCTGGCCAGAAGAGGTCAGCCATCCAGTTGCCGCGAAATTGCTGGTTGGCCATCTGCGACAGGAAGGTCGCCGGCAGGATGTAGCCGATGCCGTACAAGGCATAGACCAGCCCCAGGCGGCCGATGCCGACGCTGCGGGTTGGGCCCGGCTGCGCAGCGGCGGGCGCTACGGCAGGCTGCAGGGCGCGAGGCAGCCAGGGGAGTACGGCCAGCAACATCACCAGGGCGGCAATGGCATACACCAGCCAGAGTGCCGCCGAACCAAGCCCGAGCAGATGCGCCACCAGTGCCAGCAAACCCGTCAGTGCAATACCCAGCCCGGGCCCGGCGAACACCATCGCCCCAAGGCGCTGGCGGTTGTGGGCATTGGCTACCTGCTGGCTGAGGCTGGTGATCATCACCAGCACCCAGGCACTGGCTAAGCCGGTACCGAAGCGCAGCAGCAGGTGGCTCCAGAAACCGTCAGCGGCCCAGGAAGCCAGGGTCAGCAGCACGCACAGCCACAGGCCCGCGTGCAGGCGCAGCCGCACCTGGTTCGGCCGCCGCGCGTACATGGCGTCTACGGCGCCGAGGAAGTAACCCAGGTAGTTGGCTGCCGCCACCAGCCCGGCGGCGGTCAGGTCGAACTGGCCTTCAGCGATCAGTTGCGGTAGTTGCGGAGTGAGGGCGAAGCGGCCGATGCCCATGGCCATCATCAGGGCCACGGCGCTGGCCAGCAGTTGTACGAAGGGCGACATGAGTACTCTCCTGCGCGAATCAATGCGATGGATGGCAGGGTAGGGCGCATTGACTTTCAATAAAATTGAATAATGATGATCAAGTTGTTCTGTTTTGGAGAATGTCATGGAGTTCAGCCAACTGCGCATCTTTCAGGCGGTGGCCGAGGAAGGTTCGGTAACCCGCGCCGCCGAGCGCCTGCACCGGGTGCCGTCGAACCTGTCGACGCGCCTGCGCCAGCTCGAAGAGCAGCTAGGGGTAGAGCTGTTCCTGCGTGAGCGCCAGCGCCTGCAGCTGTCGCCTGCGGGCAAGGTGCTGCTGGATTACGCCAACCGCCTGTCAGCGTTACGTGATGAAGCCGTGGCGGCGGTGCAGGGCGGGCAACCGGCCGGCGATTTTGTGCTGGGCACCATGTACAGCACTGCCGCCATCCACTTGCCAGCCCTGTTGGCGCGCTACCACCAGCAACACCCGGCAGTGAACCTGCAGGTGCAGGCAGCACCCAGCGGCGACCTGCTGGAAGGGTTGCTCAGCCATCGTCTGGATGCGGCATTGGTGGACGGCCCGCCCCGCCTGGCCGGGTTGGATGGTGTGCCACTGTGCGATGAAGTGCTGGTGTTGATCACCAGCCCCGAGCACCCAGCGGTGCGCAGTGCCAAGGACGTGGCAGGCAAGGCGGTGTTCACGTTCCGCCAGGGTTGTTCCTACCGTATGCGTCTGGAGGCGTGGTATGCCCATGACCACACGCCCATGGGGCGTGTGATGGAGATCGAGTCGTACCAGAGCATGCTGGCCTGCGTGATCGCCGGTGCAGGGGTGGCCTTGATGGCGCAGTCGATGCTCGACAGCTTGCCTGGGCGCGATCGGGTGAGCGCTCATCGCCTGCAGTCGCCGTTCGATCACGCGCAAACCTGGCTGATGTGGCGACAGGGGATGCGCGGGGCCAATTTGCAGGCCTGGATGGACCTGCAACAAAGCGAAACGATTAACCAGTCGTCGGAATGCGCCGTTTCCGCTTGATCCGCGTCATGCTAGCCCATATCTGTAGATACAAGAGCATGCGTAATACAGGACATCGGGCTATGATCTGTATGAAACATCGCAGGATTGAATTGCCGTGAGGCTGACCCGTCAAGGGGGCATTATGAAAAACCAAATGTTCAACTGGCTCCACGACCTGGGCGTCGCTTTGGGGCTGATTCCACCACCCTTGCAGCCGGTGCCGATCCCGACTGATGAAGAGCAGCGCAGGCGCCAGCCGCGTCGTCGCTGAAATGCAAAAAGGCCGCAGCATCTGGATAGATGCCGCGGCCTTTTTGTGTCTGTTGCACTTGCTTGGGCAGTATCGGCCCTTTCGCGGGTAAATCGGGGCGCCGAACCGCCGTTCCCACAGGAGACTCACAGGCCTTGAAAGCGGTGATATCCATGTGGGAGTGGGCTTACCCGCGAAAAGACCGGTGCAGGCTGGCCCATCAGGCCAGCTTCACTTCACCCACCGGTTTGCGCGACAGCGCGCTCACCAGCACGAAGCTCACCAGGCCGACAGCGAGGCTGTAGTAGATTGGCGTGTTGGCATCCAGCCCGTCCTTGAACATGAAGAACAGCGCGGTGGCAAAGCCCAGCGACATGCTGGCGATGGCGCCTGCGGTGGTTGCGCGCTTCCAGAAGATCGCACCGATCAGCGGGATCAGCATGCCGCCGACCAGCAGGTTGTAGGCAAGGGTCAGGGCGCTGATTACATCGTTCACCGCCAGGGCGATGCCCAGCACCACCAGGCCGGTGATCAGGGTGAACAGGCGGCTGATGCCCAGGCTCGATTGCTTGCCGCCACGCAGCTTGGGCAGCAGGTCTTCGGTCAGGGTGGTCGAGGCCGCCAGCAGGCCGGCACTGGCAGTGGACATCATGGCCGCCAGGGCCGCCGCCATCAGCAGGCCACGAATGCCTTCGGGCAGCTGGCCTTTGATCATCTCGGCAAAGGCATTGTTCGGGTTGGCCAGGTCCGGCATCAGCACGTGTGCGGACATGCCGATCAGGGCGCAAGCCAGGCCGTACAGGACGCAGTACACACCTGCAGTGGTACCGGCGCGCTGGCAGACCTTTTCGTCACGGGCAGTGAAAACCCTCTGCCAGATGTCCTGGCCGATCAAAATGCCGAAGAAGTAGATCAGGAAGTAGGTGATGATGGTGTCCCAGCCGATGGTGGTCCAGCTGAAGCTGGCCGCCGGCAACGTGGCCACCAGGGTGTCCCAGCCACCGGCCTTGTACAGGCAGATCGGCAGCAGGATGAACATCAGGCCAACGGTCTTGATCACGAACTGGACGATATCGGTGAGGGTCAGCGACCACATGCCGCCGATGGTCGAGTAGACCACCACCACGCCGCCGCCGAGCAGTAGCGACGCCCAGAAGGGCAGATCGAGCAGCACTTGCAGCACGGTCGCCATGGCCAGGGTCGAGGTGACGCCGATCATCAGCGCATAGGCCAGCATGATCGCCGCACTGGCCTGGCGGGCCATGGGGTTGTAACGCCGTTCCAGCACCTGGGTGACGGTGAAGATCTTCAGGCGCAGCAACGGTTTGGCGAGGAACAGGTTGAGGGCGATGATGCCCAGGCCCAGGGCGGCACACAGCCAGAAGCCAGAGATGCCATGGACGTAGCCCAGGCGCACGGTGCCAACGGTGGAGGCGCCGCCGAGCACGGTGGTGGCCATGGTGCCCATGTACAGGGTGGGGCCGAGGTTGCGCCCGGCCACGAGGTAGTCTTCGTGGGTTTTTGCGCGTCGCATGCCATACCAGCCCAGCCCGAGCATGCCGGCGGTATAGATCATTACAACAATGATGTCCAAGGCCATTGGGGGTCTCCCGATTATCTTTATTATGGCGAGATCGACCGCGCAGGCGTGTTCACGGCGCCCGGCGGTCTAGTCTTGTGTTGGCGGGCCTCTATGGCCCTCCCTCATGGCTCCTGCCGGGGTAAAGCGGTGTCAGCGGCGCACGACGCCTGGCAGCACGCAGAGCATCTCGAACAGCAGGTTGGCGCCAAGCAGCGAGGTGTTGCCGGTGGTGTCGTAAGGCGGGGAGACTTCGACCAGGTCACAGCCGATCAGGTCCAGGCCGTGGCAGCCGCGAATGATCTCCATCGCCTGGATGGTGGTCAAGCCGCCAATTTCCGGGGTGCCGGTGCCAGGCGCCCAGGCCGGGTCGATGCCGTCGATGTCGAACGAAAGGTACACCGGGCCACCACCGACCTTTTCGCGCACTTCGGCCATCAGCGGTTCCAGCGACTTGTGCCAGCACTCTTCGGCCTGCACTACGCGAAAGCCCTGGCGGCGGCTCCAGTTGAAGTCGTCGGCGGTGTAGCCCTGGGCGCGCAAGCCGATCTGCACCACGCGGTCGCAATCGAGCAGGCCTTCTTCCACGGCGCGGCGGAAGGTGGTGCCGTGGGCGATCTTCTCGCCGAACATGTGGTCGTTGACGTCGGCGTGGGCATCGATGTGTACCAGGCCGATCTTGCCGTGCTTCTTGTGCAAGGCGCGCAGGATCGGCAGGGTGATGGTGTGGTCGCCACCCAGGGTCATCGGGATGACATTGTGCTCGACGATCTCGTCGTAGGCTTCTTCGATGATGCGTACGGCGTCGAGCAGGTTGAAGGTGTTGATCGCCACGTCACCGATGTCGGCCACCGACAGCGAGTCGAACGGGGCGGCACCGGTGGCCATGTTGTACGGGCGGATCATCACCGATTCGGCGCGGATCTGCCGCGGGCCGAAACGGGTGCCGGAGCGCAGCGAGGTGCCGATGTCCAGCGGCACGCCGATGAACGCGGCGTCCAGGCCTTCGGCACTTTGCAGGTGTGGGAGACGGAGCATGGTGGCGATGCCGCCGAAACGCGGCATTTCGTTGCCGCCCAGTGGTTGGTGGAGAACTTTGTCCACGGTGGGCCTCATCAGTCGGTCGATTGTTCTGTTTGTTCGAACCTGTTCCGCCGCACGCCTTCCCAGTCTGGATATGCCGGCGGGCAGGGACATTTCGGCCAAGTCTGCGCAAGGTAGTGCGCGGGAAAAATCGCTACCGGCAAATACTTACTTCAGGAATTTCTGAACTAAAGGCCGCTGGAGCGGTTAGACTGCGCACAAACACCCCTTGCGGAACCGTTGCACCATGGCCTCGACCTTGCCCGACCTGAAACTGCTGCGCATCTTCGTCAGCGTGGTGCGCCACCAGGGGTTCGCCAATGCCCAGCGCGAGCTCAACCTGTCGACCTCGGCCATCAGTACCTACATGAGCCAGCTCGAAGGCGCCTTGGGTATCGTCCTGTGCCACCGCGGCCGCGGCGGCTTCAGCCTGACCAGCAAAGGCGAGCTGTTCCATCAGGAGACGCTGCGCCTGCTGGCCGAGCTGGATGGTTTCGAACAGTACGCTGCAGCGCTCAAGGGCGAGCTGCGCGGCACCCTCAACCTCGGTGTGATCGATTCCACCGTCGGCGATCGCGCACTGCCGCTGGCCGAAGTGATCGGCGCCTACAGCCAGGAACACCCGGCCGTGCACCTGCACCTGTCGGTATCCAGCCCATACGAACTGCAACTGGGCGTGCAGGACAATCGCCTGGACCTGGCCATCGGTGCGTTCTCCTCGCGCATGAGCGGCCTGCTTTACCAGCCGCTGTACCGGGAGCAGCACTGGCTGTATTGCAGCAGCCGCCACCCGCTGTTTGCCGAAAGGCGCATCCCTGAGCAGGTGGTAACCCAGCAGCGCATGGTCGGGCGCGGTTACTGGAGCCAGGCCGAGCTGGCCCGGCATGGCTTCAAGCACAGTGCGGCGACAGTCGAGAGCATGGAGGCGCAGCTGATCCTCATCCTCTCGGGCGCCTACATTGGCTATCTGCCCGAGCACTACGCCCAGGCGTGGGCGGACAAAGGCGATTTGCGGGTGCTATCGCCGGCCACGTTCGGCTACCAGGCGCCATTCTCGCTGATCATCCGCCGTGGCCGCAGCCGCGAGCCGCTGATTCAGACCTTCCGCGACCTGCTGAAGAGTCAGTTGTACGTGGGGTGAGGGGTGTAGCCCGTCGGAAAGTTGGCCAATTCCTACGCTGACCTGACCTCTTCGGTGATGGCGTTCTGCTAAACCTCTACTTGCTGTGATGCCCTTCATCTATACGAGCAGGGACCGCCCCAAGATGCGCATGAATTTGCCCGTCACTGAGCACGAAAGAACCTTTTCCGGCGATCAGCGGCTGATCTCCACCACGGACCTCGACAGCCGCATCACCTACTGCAACGATGCCTTCGTTGCGATCAGCGGCTTCACCTACGACGAGCTGGTCGGCCAGCCGCACAATCTGGTGCGCCATCCTGATATGCCGCCAGCGGTCTTCGGGCATATGTGGGAGACCATCAAGCAGGGCAAGCCGTGGATGGGCGTGGTCAAGAACCGCGCCAAGAACGGCGATCATTACTGGGTCAGCGCCTATGTCACGGCCATTTACGAGAATGGCCGCATCAGTGGCTACGAGTCGGTGCGTTCGGTCCCAAGCCGTGAGCAGATCCGCCGTGCCGAAGCGCTTTATGCACGATTGCGCGGGGGCAAGCCGGCGGTGCCAGCGGCGGCCCGGCTGGGCCAGCTGCTGGGGCATGGCTGGCCGTTGATCGGTGCGGGCCTGGTGTCCGCAGCCGCTTACGTGTGGCTGCCGGCTTTTGCGGCACTGGGGCTACTGATGGCAAGCCTGCTGGTGGCCTGGCACCTGATCGAGCATCAGCAAAGCCAGGCGATTCGCCGCACGCTCGCTGAACACCCCAAGGCGTTCACCAGCCCCCTGGTGGCCCTGACCTACAGTGACAACCCCGGCCTGCGGGGCCAGCTGGACCTGGCAATCATCAGCGAAGAGGCGCGCCTGCAAACCGCGCTTACCCGCCTGGTGGATGCCGGCGTCGGCGTGAAGTCACGCGCCGCGCAGTCGGCCGACCTGTCCGATGCCCAGGCGCAGATGCTCGACCGCCAGCGCAGCGAGACCGACCAGTCGGCCACGGCCATCGCGCAGATGGCGGCGACCATTCAGGAGGTCACCCACAATGTGCAGAGCACCGCTCACGCGGCTGGCGATGCCGATCAACTGGCCCAGCACGGCAGCGAACTGGCGCAGCAGAGCCTGAAGGCCATGGGCAGCATGAGCGAGGCGGTCAGCGATATCGGCCAGGCTGTCAATGCCCTGGCCGAGCAGACCCAGTCGATCGGCAGCGTGGTCGACACGATCACCTCGATTGCCGAGCAGACCAACCTGCTGGCGCTCAATGCCGCGATCGAGGCGGCCCGGGCGGGCGAGCAGGGCAGGGGCTTTGCCGTGGTTGCCGACGAAGTGCGGTCGCTGGCACGGCGCACGCGCGCTTCCACTGACGAGATTCACCAGATCATCGCCTCGCTGCGCGCCGGGGCCGAGCGGGCGGTGAGCACCGCCAGCCGCGGCGAGCAGATCTCGCGGGACAGCGTTCACAGCGTCGAAGCGGTGCAGACGGCGCTGGCCGGGATTGCCCAGGCGGTCAGCCGCATTACCGGCATGAGCCAACAGATGGCCACGGCGTCGGAGCAGCAGAGCCATGTGGCCGAGGACATCAACCAGCAGATCGTGCGGATTGCCCAACTGTGCGACCAGACAGCGGGGCAGGCCAAGCAGGGGGCGGAGATCAGCCAGGACTTGGAGCGGATGGCCGAATACCTGCACAGCCTGGCGGAGCGGTTCAACCGGTAGGTCCGGGTTTTCAGGACCATTCGCGGGCAAGCCCGCTCCCACAGGGATCTTCACCGCCTTAGAGTCGGGTGATATCTCTGCGGGAGCCGCGCGTGTCGTGGCGACGAACCGCGGCGATGGCCCGCAACGCGGGCCCAACATTTCAGCCTGTGGCAAAATCCCTCCGTCACCGGAGACCGCCATGCCCAGACCCCACTGCGAACGCTGCCAGCGCCCGCTCGCCCATTGCCTCTGCCCACTGATTCCCGCTCTCGACAGCCGCACCCGCGTGCTCTTGCTGCAGCACCCCAGTGAAACCGCCCACGCCCTGAACACCGCCCGCCTGGCCGCCCTGGGGCTGGTCAATGCCGAGTTGCGCGTCGGGGAAGTGTTTGCTGATCTTGACGAGCTGTTGGCCACCCCAGGCTATCGGCCTGTACTGCTGTTCCCGGGCGAGCAGGCCCAAACGTTGGCAGCCTACGGTGAAACGGACGACAGGCCATTGCTGTTGATCGTCCCCGACGGCACCTGGCGCAAGGCGCGCAAGCTGCTGTACCTGAACCCGCTGCTCGACGCTCTGCCCCGAGTGACCCTGGCCGAGGTGGCGCCTTCACGCTACCGCCTGCGCAAGGCCCCGGAACCGGGGGCGGTGTCGACCATCGAGGCGGTGGTGCAGGCGTTGAATGTGTTGGAACAGCC